>JBKPSE010000055.1:0-16091 GCA_046765855.1 Acidobacteriota bacterium
GCCGGATGCCGATCTCGAGATCCTGCGCGTTCTGGCGCTGGCGAAGGCGCGGCAAGGGGC
Source organism: Acidobacteriota bacterium (assembly GCA_046765855.1). GTDB lineage: Bacteria > Acidobacteriota > Vicinamibacteria > Vicinamibacterales > 2-12-FULL-66-21 > JAICSD01. The sequence goes on from JBKPSE010000055.1 coordinate 61, forward strand.
GTTCGACGCCGCGCTGGCGCTGCTGGCGCGCGCGCGGTCGCTCGATGCCGGTGAACTGCAGCTGCTCGTGGACGAAGGCACGATCGAGCTGATGGCCGATCGACGCGACGCGGCCCGGGCCGCATTCGAGCAGGCGCTCGCACGCGATCCGTCGCTGACCCGCGCGCACAGTTCGCTCGCGGCGATCGCCGCGGACGAGGGGCGCGGCGCCGATGCCGCCCGGCACTGGCGGGAAGCGGTCGCGCGCGATCCTTCTGAGTACGGCCGGATCTTCGCCCTCGGCGTGGCGCAGGCGCGCGGCGGCCGCACGGCCCAGGCGCGCATGGCGTTCGAGTTTTTTGCCGCCGGCGCGCCGGCCGAGCCGTACGCGCGGGAAATCGCGCAGGCACGCGGGTGGCTCGCCAACCCTCGCTGAAGTTGCCGCACAATAGCAGTCCTGGCCTGATGTCCACGACTCGACTCGCCTGCCTCGTCGTCCTGCTGCTCGCACGCAGCGTGCGCGCGGACGCGCAGCCGAACGCGGCGCTCGATCCGTTGGCGCCGGTGCAGCGGGCGATGTCGGCCGCGGAGCGCGCGCTCGCCGACGACGAGCGGCAACTCGCGGAGAGTCACTACCGCGGCGCGCTCTATGCCGGCTGGATGCTGCTTGGCGCGATCGCGACGTCCGATGGCCGCTTCACCGATGCGCGCGACGCGTTCAGCCGCGCGTCCACGGCGGTTGTCGACAGCGGCGACGCGCTGCAGGCGCTGGCGATGGTGCACCTGCAGTTGAACGACTCGGCAGCGGCGCTGCCGATTCTCACGAGATTGATCGCGGCGCGGCCGAAAGAACTGGCGCTGCGGCGCGTGCTGGCGCAAGCGCTGATCGCCGCGCGGCAGCCCGCCGAAGCGGTCCAGGCGCTCGAAGAAGCGCACGGAGTCTCGCCGGACGATCTCGAGACGACGTTCGCGCTGGCCTCGGGCTATCTCCGCATGAAGAGACCGGACGCCGCGCGTCCGCTGCTGGCGCAGCTTGCGGCGGCCCGACCGCAGGCCGAGACCTACGTCCTGATCGGGCGCGCCTACCGGGACGCCGGCATGTTCGCCGATGCGCGCGTCGCACTGAAGCGCGCGCTGGCGATCAACCCGCGGGTCCGGCACGCGAACTACTATCTCGGCACCGCCGCAGTGATGGAGGAGGGAATCGTCCGCCTCGAGGAAGCGATTGCCGCCTTTCGCCGCGAGCTCGCGATCACGCCCGGCGATCCGGCGACGAGCCGCCTCTTGAGCATGGCGCTGGTCGAGGCGCATCAGGAGCGCGACGCGCTGCCGCTGCTCGAGGCCGCGTCGCGTGCGCCGGGCGCGGATGCGATGACGTTCCAGTATCTCGGGCGATCCCAGCTCGCCGCCGGCGATCCGAAGGGCGCGGTCACGTCGTTCCGCCGGGCGATCGAGCTGTCCGCCAAAATTCCAGCCGAATCGCGGTTGGGAAATCTGCACTATCTGCTCGCGCGAGCGCTGCAGCAGAGCGGCGAGCGCGAAGCCGCCGCGGCGGAGTTCACGGTCGCGGCGGCCGCGGCAGACACACGGCTCGAGAGCGAACGCGATGCGCTGCGCCGCTTCCTGACCGAGACGTCCGAATCGCCGGCGCAAGGTGAAGCGGCGACGTTCGCGCTCGGCGTCGCCGGACTCGAAAAAGTCTCGGCGGCGGAACGGCAAACGCTGGCGGCGCGGACGTCCACCGCGCTGGCGCGCGCCTACCTGAATCTCGGGATCATGCAGGCGCAGGCCAATCGTTTCGCCCGCGCCGCCGAGCTGCTACAGGCGGGCGCCGCGCTCGATCCGGCGCTGCCGCAGCTGCAATACTCGCTCGGAGTCGCCTGCTTCAACGCCGGCCAGTTCGCGCCGGCGGCCGCCGCGCTCGAGCAGGCGCTCGCGCGCGATCCGGCCAGTGCCGACGCGCGCCGGATGCTCGCGCTGGCCTCATTGAACACTGAGGCCTTCGCTCGCGCGGCCGAACTGCTCCGCAACGATCCGCAGCTGCAGCGCGATGCCTCGCTGCAGTACGCCTACGGGGTCGCGCTCGTGCACAGCGGTCATGCCGCCGAAGCCGAGAAGCTCTTCACCTCGCTGCTCGCCGCACACGCGGACAATCCCGAATTGAACGTGCTGCTGGGTGAGGCGCACGCGGAACAGGGGGATTTCGACGGCGCCATTGCCGCATTTCAACGCGCGCTGACGTTGAAACCGACCGTGGCCGACGCCAACCGCGCCCTCGGACTCATTTATCTGAAGCAGGGCCGTCTTGCCGACGCGGCCGCGGCGCTGCAGGCGGAGCTGGCCGCGCATCCCGGCGATCTGCGCGCCCGCTACACGCTCGCCACTGTGCTCGATCTCGACAACCGGCAGGCACAGGCGCTCGAGGAACTCGCCCGCGTCCTGCAGGCACGCCCCACCGACGCGAACGCGCGATACCTGACCGGGAAGATCCTGCTCGCACGCGGCGCCGCCGCCGACGCCGTCGAGCACCTCGAGATCGCCGCGCGGCTGGCAAGCAGCGACGCGAACGTGCAGTATCAGCTCGGGCAGGCGTACCAGAAACTTGGCCGCAGCGCGGAAGCGACGCAGGCCTTCGAACGCTTCCAGCAGTTGAAGGATCGCCGCCGCGGAGGCGGACTGTGATTGCTGCCTGGCTGATCGTGTTGGCGCTGCAAGGGACGCCTGGCGCGCCGCAGACCGCGCCGGATCGCGCCGCGCTGCTGACCCGCGCAAACGACGCGCTGCAGCGCGGCAATCGCGCCGAGGCCAAACAGCTGCTCGCAACCGCGGGCGGCCGCCACGGTTCGGTGCGCGCGTGGCTGCAGTTAGCGAGGCTCGAGTCGGAGGATGGCCGCGCGCCCGAAGCCATGCGCGCCCTCGGCGCGGCGCGTGCGCTCGCGCCCAACGCGGAAGAAGTTCTGGCCGCGTTCGCCGAACTGTCCCTGCGCGTCCGCGCGCCGGTCCAGGGAATCCTCGCGCTCGAATCGCTCACCCGGATGTATCCCGGAGAAGCCCGCTACGCCTATCTGCTCGGTGTCGGCCTGATGACCGCCGGGGACATGCCTGCGGCAATCGACGTCCTGCGAAAGGCGAACGCGATCGAACCGGATCGCCCCCTGACGCTGCTCGCGCTCGGACTCGCGTTCAACAACCAGAAGCAGTTCACCGACGCGCGGCCGCTGCTGCGCCGCGCGCTCGATCTCGATCCGGCAAGCCTCGAGAGTCTGGCGGCGCTGGCGGAAGCGGAAGCGGGCGACGGCGACATCGGCAGCGCGGAGCGCGATGCCGGGCGCGTTCTGGAGCGCGATCGAGCCAATGCCACCGCCAACCTCGTGCTCGGCATGGTCCGCATGGCGCAGCAACGATATGGCGAGGCGCGCGACGCGCTCACGGCGGCGTCGGCCGCGGATCCGCGATCGCCGAAAGCTGATTACCAGCTGAGCCTGGTCTACACGCGCATGGGCGATCAGGCGAGCGCCGAACGCCACCTCGATCTGTATCGCCAGAAGCTGCGCGCGCTCGAAGCCGCGATCAAGGCCCTGCACGAGGCGGGGCGCGGAGGAATCAACGAGTGACGTTCCAGCCGATTGCCGTGCTGCTTGGCGCCGCCGCGCTGGCCGCGGTGCAAACAGCCGCACCCCCCGAGCTTCTCTTCCGCGACATCACCGCGCAATCGGGCGTCGACTTTCGTCATCACGCCGCCCCGGAAAAGAAATACATCGTCGAATCGATGTCCGGCGGCGTCGCCATGTTCGACTATGACAACGACGGGCTGCCGGATCTCTATTTCGTCGATTCCCTGACGGTGGAGACCGCCAAGTCGCCGACGTCCGCGCGCAGCGCTCTGTATCGCAACCTCGGCGGCGGCCGCTTCCTCGACGTGACCGACAAGGCGGGCGTCGGTCATCCAGGGTGGGGGATGGGCGTCTGCACCGCGGACGCGGACGGCGACGGGTGGGAAGATCTCTACGTCACAGCGCTCGGCGGCAGCCGGATGTATCGCAACAATCACGACGGCACGTTCGCCGACGTCACTACGGCATGGGGCGTGGGCGTACCGGGCTGGTCGGCAGGCTGCGCGTTCGGCGACTACGATCGCGACGGCCGCCTCGACCTGTTTGTCAGCCGCTACGTGAAGATCGACCTGGCGCAGCTGCCGGAATTCGGCAAGGACAAGACCTGCGAGTATCGCGGCATCGCCGTCCAGTGCGGCCCGCGCGGTCTGCCGGGCGAGTCCGATTTCCTCTTCCACAATGACGGCGCAGGCCGCTTCAGCGACGTCTCCGAGAAGGCAGGGGTCAAGGATGCGCGCGGGTTCTTCGGGCTTGGCGTCGCGTGGTTCGATGCCAATCGCGACGGCTGGCCGGATCTGTACGTCGCCAACGACTCGACGCCGAATTTTCTCTACCTGAATCAGAAGGACGGCACCTTCCGCGAGTCCGGGTTTCCCTGGGGCGTGGCGGTGAGCGAAGACGGCGCGGAACAGGGCAGCATGGGCGTGGCGCTCGGCGATTACGATCGCAGCGGCCGCCAGAGTCTGTTCGTGACCAACTTCTCCGAGGAGTACAACGACCTCTATCATGCAGAGGCCGACCACTTCACCGATGTGTCGTTCCGCTCTCGGACCGCGCCGTCCAGCCTGCCCTTCGTTGGCTGGGGCAACGCGTTCATCGACTACGACAACGACGCCTGGCCGGATCTCATTGCGGTCAACGGCCACGTCTATCCGCAGCTCGATCGAGTCAAGCTCGGCGCCTCAGCCGGGTACCGGCAGCGCAAGCTGCTCTATCGCAACCGCGGCGACGGCACGTTCGAGGAGATCGCCGCCAAGTACGGCACTGCGCTCACCGAGGAACGCGTCAGCCGTGGACTGGCCGCCGGCGACATCGACAACGACGGCCGGATCGATGTCGTGATCAACGATCTGGATGGCGCCGCGCAGATCCTGCGGAACGAGATTGCCGTACGCGGCAACTGGCTGATCGTCGCGCTCAAGGGCACGGCGCCGAACACCGGCGCGATCGGCGCCGAGATCACGGTGACGAGCGCCGCCGGCGCCCGCACCGCGATCGTGTCGAGCGGCACCGGCTACATCTCGCAGAACGACAAGCGTCAGCACTTCGGCCTCGGCGCTGCCGACACGGCGGAGATCTCGATCAAGTGGCCCGACGGCACGGTCGCGCGGCGCGCCGGCGTCAAGGCCAACCAGGTGGTGACGATCGCGCAGGGGGAATCGGCGGTCCGCTAGCGCGCCTTTGCGTCGGCGCGCACCGTTCCCAGGCGCGCCCAGGTGATCGGGATGAACCGCTGTTCGCGCAGGAACGTGCGGAAGCGTTCGCTCTTGACGGCGTCGAGATCGTGCTGCCGCCAGGCCGCGCCCCAATTGGGATGATCCGCAGTCGCCCCGCGCATCTCCTCGTCGTCGTATCCCAGATGGACGATGAGTTGATAGACGCCCGGCGGCAGCGGAGCGAGCATTTTTTCATAGGCCGTTTCCCAATCGGCCGCCGCCACGCCCGGTGAGATGGAGACGACTTGATCGACGAGCGCGGCATCTGCCGCGCCTGTTTCCCAGCTCGAGCGGGCACCGCCGCGCGGACCGAGGCGCTCCAGCAGCACGGGCAGCCCGTAGCGTGTCCCCATTCGCCGGTAGACGTCGAACAGCTCGCGCGTGTGGAACAGCGTCGCCATGTGCGAGTCGAGGTGCGTCAGCCGGACTCCCGCCGCCTTGGCGAAATCGATCTGGGCGCTCAGCTCGCGTTCAACCTCGTCGGGCCGCGCGCGCGCGACGACCGCGTCTTCGTCGAGCGCCATGTAGCCGTCGGCGGCAACCAGCGAGGGGACCGCCGCGCGCCCGCTGAGCGGCGGCCAACGCAAAGTCGTCCACTCGCTGTTGACGGCGAGGTGGATGCCCAGATCGGCGTCGGGATGGGCGCGCGCCCACGCCGCAACTTCAGGGAACCACGGGCAGGGGACCAGAATGCTCGAGGAGGTGATCCAGCCGCGCTCGAGCGCCTCGAACGTCGCACGATTGACCGAGTGCGACATGCCGAGATCGTCGGCATGAATGATCAGCAGGCGCGCATCGGCGGGATAACCAAGCCGCTGCTGCACGTTCTGCGGCGGCGCGGCCGCGAGCCACACTCCAACGACGCCGACCAGGACCGATCTCATTGAACCGCCTTCCGTCTGCGCACGACGCGCAGCTCCTGGCGCAGCGCGCGCTGCGCTTCGCGTGCCCCGACCAGCAGGCATCCTGCCAGCGGCGCTTCCTTGCCCAACGCGGAGAGCTCGACCTCGAACGGCGTCCGCGCGATCTGTCGGACGACGCGGCGCACCGCCTCGACGAGCGGACTGTCCTCCGCGAACATCGATCCGCCGAGGATGATCACGGAGGGATCGACCACCGCGCCGAGCTGCGCGGTCGCCATGCCGATCAGCGTCGCAGTCTCCTCAACCGTGCTGATCGCGCGCGGGTCGCCGTCGCGGTGCGCCTGCATCAGCCGCTGGAACCACGTCTCCGGCGGCTGCGCGCGGTCGGGATCCCATCGCCGCTGCAGCGCCGCCATGCTGGCAAAGGTCTCGAGGCAGCCGCGCGATCCGAAATCGCCGTGGATGTGTTCAGGCGCTGTCAACGTGGCGCCGATTTCTCCGGCCATGTAGTGATGGCCGTGGTGGAGGGCACCGTCGATCAGAATGGCGGCGCCGATGCCGGTGCCGACGAACATGAAGGCGCAGGTCGCGTGCCCGCGCGCGGCGCCGAGCCAGTGCTCGCCGAGCAGTGCGAGATTGACGTCGTTCTCGATCACAATCGCGCCGGGAAACTGCGCATGCAGCATGGCGCGCAGCGGCACCTTCTTCCAGCCTGCCAGGTTCGGCGCGTACAAGACCGTGCCGGTGGCGAGATCGACCGGTCCCGGCACGCCGACGACCAGCGCCAGCAGTCGGGGCGCGGCAACGCCCGCCTCGCTCATCAACCGCCGCAGCTCGCGCGTCAGCTGCTCCATCATCGCGTCCGGCGCTCCGCGCAGCGGTGTCGGGACGATGCGCACGCCCAACTGCTCGCCGCGCATGTCGGCGACGCCGAGACGGGTGCGCGTCGGCCCCAGATCGATCCCGGCCACGAAGCCATGATGGGAATTGAATTCCATCAACCCAGGCCGCCGTCCGCCGCGTGACGGCGCGGTGCCGAGATCCCTGAGCACGCCTTCTCGAATCAGCTCGTTGGTCACGCTGCCCACTGTTGGCGCGGAAAGGCCGGTAGCGTCGATCAGTTCGGCGCGGGTAAACGCGCCGGGACGTTCAACGGCAATGCGCAGCACGCGGTCGATGTTGAGGGCACGGACGTGAGCGGCATGGCTGGCGCTCGAGTCGGCGGTGGTGCCGCGATGCGGGCGGTGCCCATCAGCCATCCCACTAAATTAGACCCCTTAACAAACTGTTGCAACGACAACCGTCTGACGTTAGGCTCCGCGCCGTGAATACTGCGGTTCGGAATGCAATTGGCGCGTTCGTTCTGGCGCTATTCCCGGCGTCGATCGCCGTGGCCCAGGACCGGACGCCCCTGGCGGACAACTGGCGGATTCAGTCGTCGGAAAAGGTGGAGTCCGGCGGCGCCGCGCTCTCCCGCGCCGGATTCGACACGAAAGGCTGGCATACCGCGACCGTCCCGGCGACCGTGGTCGGTGCGCTGGTGAGCGCCGGAGAGCTCGGCGATCCGTACACGGCGATGAACTTCCGATCTCTACCCGGCATGTCCTACCCCATCGGCGCCGTGTTCGCGCGCCAGCCGATGCCGCTCGACAGCCCGTACCGCGCCGCGTGGTGGTATCGCACCGAATTCGCCACGCCGGCAGGCGGCGGGCGGCACTGGCTGCACTTCGACGGAATCAATTACCGCGCGAACATCTGGCTGAACGGTGTGCAGATCGCCTCCACGCGCGAAATCGCCGGCGCCTACCGGCGCTACGAATTCGACGTGACCGCGCAGGTGCGACGCGACAGCGCCAATGCGCTGGCTGTCCAGGTTTTTGCGCCGCTCGAAAACGACATGGGGATCAACTGGGTCGACTGGAACCCGACGCCCCCCGACAAGAACATGGGCCTCTGGCGTCCGGTCTATCTGACCACGAGCGGCGCGGTGGCGCTGCGGCATCCTTATGTGCTCACCCGACTGAACGCGCCGCGCTACGACGCTGCGGATCTGACCCTGGTCGCCGATCTCTGGAACTCGAGCAACGCAGCGGTCCGGGCGATCGTGCGCGGCGAGGCCGCGGGGATTCAGTTCTCCGAACCGGTCTTGCTGGCCGCGCGAGAACGCAAGACCGTGCGGATCACGTCGAGCACCACGCCGGCATTACGGATGCGCGCGCCGCAGTTGTGGTGGCCGTATCGCATGGGCCAACAGCACCTGTATCCGGCGCGATTCGAGGTCACGGTCAACGGCGCCGTTTCGGATCGCGCGGCAATCCGCTTTGGCGTGCGCGACGTCTCCTCGGAGCTGACGCCAGCCGGACATCGACTCTTCAAGATCAACGGCAAGCCGATCCTGATCCGCGGCGGCGGCTGGAGCCAGGACGCGCTCGAACGCCCGTTCTCGGCGGATCAGATCCGCGCGCACCTTCGCTACGTGCGCGAAATGGGATTGAACACGATTCGCCAGGAGGGAAAACTCGAGACCGACGAGTTCTACGATCTCGCCGACGAGGCCGGCATCCTGATCATGCCCGGCTGGTGCTGCTGCGATCAGTGGGAGCTCTGGGACCAGTGGACGTCAGAGAATTACACCGTCGGCCCCGATTCGCTGCGCGATCAGCTGTTGCGTCTACGCAGCCATCCCAGCGTGTTCGTGTGGTTGAACGGCAGCGACATGCCGCCGATCGCACCGGTCGAACGGAGCTATCTCGCCGTCGAGCGCGAAGTGGAGTGGAACCGGCCGACGCTCTCGAACGCGACCGCGACGCCTGGGCCGATCAGCGGTCCGAGCGGCGTGAAAATGGAAGGCCCCTATGAGTACGTGCCGCCATCCTACTGGCTGACCGACACCAAACACGGCGGCGCGTTCGGATTTGCAACCGAGATCAGTCCCGGGCCTGCCGTCCCCCCGCTCGAGAGCCTTTCGGCGATGCTGACACCTGCGCACTTGTGGCCGATCGACGAGGTCTGGAACTATCACGCCGGCGGCGGCGAGTTCAAAACGATTGAGGTGTTTCGAAAAGCGATCGACGCGCGATACGGCAAGGCGACCGACGCGGCGGACTTCGCCCGCAAGGCGCAGGCCCTCACCTATGAGGGGGAGCGCGCGATGTTCGAGGGCTACGCTCGCAACAAGTACCGTTCGACCGGCGTGATCCAATGGATGCTCAACAACGCCTGGCCGTCGATCATCTGGCATCTCTACGACTACTACATGCGTCCGGGCGGCGGATATTTCGGTAGCAAAAAAGCCTGCGAGCCGATCCACGTGCAGTACTCCTACGACGATGGTTCGGTGGCGCTGGTCAATGATACGCAGACGGCCCGCACCGGCATCACGGTCTCCGCGACTGTCCTCGATTTTTCACTGGCGCCGCGGTTTTCCCGCGAGGTCACCGTCGACCTGCCCGCCGACGGCGTCGTCAAGGCCGTCGAGCTGCCCAAGATTCCGGATCTCACGACGACATACTTCGTCAATCTCGCGGCCCGCGATTCGAGCGGCGCGACCCTGAGCCGCAACTTCTATTGGCTCTCGGCCAAGCCCGCAGTGCTCGATTGGGCGAACACGAAGTGGTACTACACGCCGGTGAAGCAGGACGACGACCTGACGCTCCTGTCGACGCTGGCGCGGACGACGCTTTCGGCAACGTTGGAGACATCTGCGGCGGGTGTGGCCAAGGTCCATGTGCAGAACACGGGTCAGGCCCTCGCCTTCCAGGTCCGGTTGAAGGTGGTCGACGCGCGCACCGCAACGGAGTTCCTGCCGGTCTTCTGGGAAGACAACTACCTGGCGCTGCTGCCCGGAGAAGCCCGCGACATCGCCGTCGAATTCAGCGCGCCGGCTGGGAGCGAGCCGGCGCTGGAGCTCGAGGCCTGGAACGTCCCTTCGATCAGGGTGGCGCGTGCCGGACGCTGAGCGCGTAGCAGCCGCACCGACGCTGCGACGAACGCTGCGGCTGCGCGACCTCGTGTTCTACGGCATCGTGCTGATTCAGCCGGTCGCGCCGATGGGCATCTTCGGCGTCGTCAGCATGGAAGCGCGCGGGCACGTGGTGACGACGATCCTGATCGGGATGGTGGCGATGATGCTGACCGCGATCAGCTACGGCCGCATGGCGCGCGCGTACCCGAGCGCTGGGTCGGCGTTCACCTACGTGGGCGGCGAGCTGCATCCCGCTCTCGGCTACGCCACCGGATGGAGCATGGTCATGGACTACGTGCTCAACCCGATGATCTGCACGATCTGGTGCAGCAAGGCGGCTATGAACGTCGTCGCCGGCGTGCCGTATCCGATCTGGGTGGTGCTGTTCGCCGCGTTGTTCACTGCGCTGAACCTGCGCGGCGTGCAGGCGAGCGCGCGCACCAACGTCGTGTTGACCTTTGTGATGGGCGCGGTGCTCGTGCTGTTTCTCGGCGCGGCGCTGCGAGCGATCCTGCAGATGCATCCCACGACCGCGGCGCTGACCAGACCGTTTTACGATCCCGCGACGTTCTCGCTGCCGCTCGTCCTGACCGGCGCGTCGATCGCGTCGCTCACCTACATCGGCTTCGACGGCATCTCGACGCTGTCGGAAGAAGCGCTCGACCCGAAACGCGACATCCTTCGCGCCACCGTACTGACCTGTCTGATTATCGGCGTGCTCGCCTCGGTGCAGGTCTACGCGGCGCAGGTCGTCTGGGGATCGTGGAACGGCTTTCCGGATGTCGACACCGCATTCGTGTATGTCGCCGGCAAAGCCGGCGGTCCGATGCTGTTCATGCTGCTCAACGTCACGCTGATGGTCGCGAACATCGGGTCCGGCACCGGCGCGCATCTCGGCGCGGCGCGGCTGCTGTACGGCATGGGGCGGAGCGGCGCACTTCCGTCGCGTTTCTTCGGCGCCGTCGAGCCGCGGCGCCGCATTCCGCGCAACAACGTGCTGCTGGTCGGCGCGCTGGCCGCAGCCGGCGGTCTGCTTCTGACCTATCAACTCGGCGCGGAGATGCTGAATTTCGGCGCGTTCATCGCGTTCATGGGGGTGAACCTTGCCGCGTTTGCCCGCTACTGGGTGCGCGCCGAACGTCGCCATCCGGCCAACTTCTTGTACCCGCTGCTCGGGTTCGCGATCTGCGCCTACTTGTGGTGGAGCCTGCGCACCCCGGCGAAACTTGCCGGCGGCGCCTGGCTGGCGGCCGGACTGATCTACGGCGCGGTGAAGACCGGCGGATTCCGGCGCCGGCTGATGGCCTTCGACGTGGCCGACGAGCCGTGATTCAACCGACGATGCGGTTGACGACGGCGTAGTGAATCAGCTCCGCGCTGGTGCGGAGCTGCAGCTTCTCGAGAATGCGCGCGCGGTAAGTGCTCACGGTTTTCACGCTGAGCCCGAGCTGCGAGGCGATCTCCGAGACCGTCCTGCCGGCGCCGATCATTCTCAGCACCTGGTATTCGCGATCCGACAGCAGTTCGTGCGGCGGCGGATCGTCCGCGCGCCGTTTCGCTTCCTGCAGCTCCACCGGGACGTGGCGTCCTCCCGAGAGCGCCGTGCGCACCGCCTCGACGAGCTCGCTCGGATCGCTGTCCTTGGCCACATAGCCAATCGCACCGGCGTGCAGCGCGCGCTGCGCGAACTGGTCGACCGGATGCATGCTCACCACCATGATCGGCACGCTGGCAAACTCGCGGTGCAATCTGCGGAGCAGCGACAGCCCGCTGTCGCCCGGCAGCGTCAGATCCAGCAGGACGAGATCGAACGGCGTGCTGCGCAGGCGTTCGACGGCCGTCCGCGCGTCGCCGACTTCGGCGAGCTCGAGGTCGGCAATCCCGGTCGCCAGCACGCGCGCGATGCCCTGCCGCACGACAGGATGATCGTCGACGAGAAGTACGCTATGCACTGCGGGCCTCCCTGTGCGGCACGACCACGAGCAGGCGGGTGCCGCTGCGGCGGCCGCGCATGATCCGCAGCTCGCCGCCGATCGCGACCGCGCGTTCGCGCATGCCGAGCAATCCCATGGTGCGCGGATCGTTGATCTGCTCGTCGGTAATGCCGCGGCCGTTGTCGCGAATCTCCATCAGCGTGACGCCGCGTTGCCGCGTGAGGTGAATCCACACCGTGCCGGCGCCGGCATGCTTGGCGACGTTGTCGAGCGCGGCGAGAAGAATCCGATAGAGCGCGGTGATCTGCGCATCGTCGAACGCCATCGTCGCGGGTCGCGCCCGCACGTGGCAGCGAATGCCGGTGCGGCGGCTGAAGAGCGAGGCTTCCCAGCGAATCGCGGGCAGCAGGCCGAGATGATCGAGGATCGGCGGACGCAGCGCGGTCGTCAGCTTCCGCAGCGAGGCGACGGCGATGTCGGTCAGACCTGCGGCGGCCTGCAGCCGATCGACGACCGGACGCATCTTTGGATCGGATGATTCGCGGAAGGCGGCAATCGCGGCGCCCAGCTCGAGACGAATACCGGAAAAGATCTGCCCCAATTCGTCGTGGAGCGTGCGGGCGAGGTGACGCCGCTCCTGTTCGCGCGCCTCTTCGGCGCGCGCGGCGAACTCACGGAGCTGTTCCGACCGGGGAATGGACCGCGGCAATTCGCGATCATTGTCATGCGGCGGCTGCGAGAATGCCGCAGGTTTTTGCTGCGCTTTTCGCATGTAAGACGAACACCGACAAACCGCGCTCGGCGCAAGGACCTGACGGGTGGCGTCGTGCGGAACCTGCTTGATCCGACGTCGGACTCGCGTGCCTGGTTGTCGGGTCACCGTCGCGGCGGCTGGGGCGCCGGCGCGGCGGACGCAGCGGATCGGTCCGCTGACGATCTTGCGGATGGAGAAGGTTTCGGCAGCGCCTTGCGCGGGAGCTTCTCATCGCGCATCGCGGCGTCGTAAGCGAACACTGCCGCGATCGTCGCCTGCTGCACCAGATCGTCGCGCTGCACGCGGTCGTAGGTATCCATGTTCGAGTGATGCGTGCGCGCGTTGTATTCGAGCCGATCCTGCACGAACTGAAACGCCGGTAACCCGAGATTGTCGAACGAGGAGTGATCGGTCGAGGCCACGCTGCGCGGCCCGAGGATCGTCACGCCGAGATCGGCAAGCGGCGCGATCCACTGCTCGAAGATGGGGCGGACGGCAAGATTGCCCTGCATCCAGATGCCGCGGATCTTTCCGGTGCCGTTGTCGAGATTGAAGTAGGCCGCCAGTTTTGCGTGCTCCGGCTTCAGCTGCATCGACTGCGGATCGCCAAAATGGGCCAGAGCGTAAGCGCGCGATCCAAGCAGCCCCTGCTCTTCTCCACCCCACAACGCGACGCGAATGGTGCGCCGCGGTTTGAGGCCGAGCGTCTTGATGATCCGCATCGCCTCCAGCATCGCGGTCGATCCGGTCGCGTTGTCGGTGGCGCCGGTGGCGAACGGATGCGAGTCGAAATGCGCCCCGAGCAGCACCACTTCGCCGGCAAGGTCGGTTCCGGGAATCTCGCCGATGAAGTTGAACCCTTTGCGGTTCTCGTGAAACTGCACCTTGAGATCGAGCTCGACCTTCACCGGGATGCCGTGCTCGATCAGGCGCACCATCCGGTTGTAGTGCTCGACCGCGAGCGTCACCTGCGGAATCGTCGGCGCCGCCGTGCGGTTCACCGTGCCCGGAAAGATCGTCCCTCCGTCGGGATGCTGCTGGTTGACCGACAGGTTGCTGCCCATGTTGGCGGTGTCGGCGTCGCTGCCGCGATCGAACAGCGCGACCACCCCTTCGTCCTTGTAGAACTGCTGCAGCCGCTGCTGGAACTGCTGCGCCGCCCCGCGGCCGCCGCCCGGCTGATCGCTCGGATCGTCGGTCGTCGGCGATGCCGCGCTGCCCCGGCCGCCCGCGTCGCCGCCGCGGCCGCCCCTGCCTCGCTGCGCCGGAATCGGCGTGGTCTCTGCTTCGCGCGCCAGCTCACCGTCCATTCTGACGATGAACGGCCCTTCGAGCATGCGCACGGCGCGAGCCGGCTGGCCGAGGACGATCTTGCCGCGCAGCTGTCCCTTGTATTTGGCGAAGTCCGCCTCGTTCGCAATCGTGGTGCGCACCACGTCCGCAGTAACCGGACCGTCGGTCCCGATCGACCACGTTTTGGGCAATCCGATCAGAGGCTGGACCTGCGGTTCGACCAGATGTGCGGAAAAACGCACCAGCGACCAGCTGCGGCCGAAATCCCATTCCTCGCGATGCACGCTGGCGAGTCCCCACTCGGTCATCTTCTTCATCGCCCAAGCGCCCGCGTCTTCGAACGCGGGCGTTCCGGTCAGGCGCGGGCCGTAGCGATCGGTGAGCCAGAACAGCGTTTCCATCGCCTGCGACCGCGACAGCCCTTCGTCGCGGATTTGCGCGATCGCCGCGTAGTCGAGTCGTTCGGGCTGCTGCGCGAGGGGAACGACGACCAGTGCGGCGAGCAGGAGGATCAGAATAGAAGCCTTGCGGATCATGCGCAGGATTCTATCGAATCCGGAACCGTGATCGCCCTAATCGCGCCGCGCGCATCCCTAGTCGGCACGTGGAATCCTCGCGCACGGATGAGGGATTCGGGATTGGCTATGATCCCCTGATGCACTATCGAACGTTCGGTCGGACGGGATGGAAGGTGTCGGAGATCGGTTACGGCATGTGGGGGATGGCCGGGTGGACGGGATCGGATGACGAGGAATCAGCCGCCTCGCTCGACCGCGCCGTCGAACTCGGTTGCAACTTCTTCGACACCGCGTTCGCCTACGGCGACGGCAAGAGCGAGCAGCTGCTCGGCGCGCTGCTGAAACGCCATCCGGGAAAGCGTATCTACACCGCGACCAAGATCCCGCCGAAGAACCGCAAGTGGCCGGCGCGCGCCGATTACCCGCTGCGCGATGTCTTTCCCGGCGCATACATCCGCGAATACACCGAGCGGAGCCTGCGCAACATCGACGTGCCGGCGCTCGACCTGCAGCAGTTCCACGTCTGGAGCGACACCTGGGCCGAAGATGACGAGTGGCAGCGCGCGGTCTCCGATCTCAAGCGCGAGGGGCTGGTGCGCGCGATTGGCGTCAGCATCAATCGCTGGCAGCCGACCAACGTGCTCAAAGCGCTCGCCACCGACCTGATCGACTCCGTACAGGTCGTCTACAACATCTTCGACCAGGCGCCCGAAGACGAGCTGTTCCCGGAATGCCGGCGGCGGAACATCGCGGTGATCGCGCGAGTGCCCTTCGACGAAGGCAGCCTGACCGATACGCTGACGCCGGACGCCACGTGGCCCGAGGGAGACTTCCGCAACATCTATTTTCAGCCGGAGAACCTGCGCAACACGCTGGAGCGCGTCGCCGCGCTTCGCGCGGCGGTGCCTGCCGGCATGACCATGCCGGAACTCGCGCTGCGGCACATCCTGCAGCATCCCGCCGTCAGCACCGTGATCCCGGGAATGCGCAAGCGGCGCCACGTCGAGGCGAATCTCGCCGCGAGCGACGGCCGGCGGCTCGACGGTCCTTTGATGGACGAGTTGCGGCGGCACCGCTGGGACCGGTGGATCGACATTCCGTAGTCGAACGACCGCCGCCGGGCCGGACCGCGCCGGCAGAGCGCGGACTCACCGATGTATGTACTTGGCGGGCAAGTACTTAGCGCTGTGGTATACTGGAGTTTTTCCGAAACGCCCCAAGGAGCACGCTGTGAAGGAAGGGATTCATCCGAAGTACTACGACATCGAGGCGCGTTGCGCCTGCGGTGCAACGTGGAAGACTCGGTCGACGAAGCCGGAACTGCATCTCGAAATCTGCAACAACTGTCACCCGTTCTTCACCGGCCGGCAGAAGCTGATCGACACGGAAGGCCGGGT
>JBKPSE010000056.1:0-2285 GCA_046765855.1 Acidobacteriota bacterium
GTGCCGGCAATCCGTGCGGCGACGGTGCCGCTTCTTAGCTCCGTAGTCGCGATCGCACAGCCGACGGCAGCCGAGCGCGCACGGCAGCTCCTCGACGGCGGCGATGCGGCGATCGAAACAATGCTCCGCGCCGGCTGGCTCGCGCCCGCGTGCGGCTTCGTCGAGCGGCTGGCGCTGCAGCCGTATGCGGAACGTCTTGCCGATTGCGGCATCGTTCCGGCCGAACGCGTCGTGGCGCGCGCGTCGTCAACCTGTCCGTTCTGCGGCAGGCTGCCGCAGCTCTCGATTCTCCACGCGGATTCAACCACGGACGGCGGAGGACGCGCGCTGCAGTGCGCGATGTGCGCAACCGTCTGGCCGCTGCGCCGTCTGCTGTGCGCGAACTGCGGCGAGGAAGATGAACGCAAGCTCGCCTACTATTCGGCGTCCGGCCTCGATTACCTCCGCGTCGATGTGTGCGAGACCTGCCGTCACTACGTCAAGAGCGTCGACTTGACGCGCCTGGGCATCGCCGTCCCGGTGGTGGATGAGGTGGCGGGCGGTCCGCTCGATGTCTGGGCGGCCGAACGCGGGTATCGCAAGATCGAACTCAATCTGCTCGGCATGTGATTTTTCTTGCCGCGCCGGAGGCCCGGGTGTAAGAACGATGTGCGGAGTCCGGCCGCGTTGGAGGCACGATGGCGATTTCCCGGCGCACGTTCCTGCAGACGTCGCTCGCGGGCGGCGCGGCGCTGACCGCGTTCGGCTTCGACGTTGCCCCGCTGGCCGCACAAGCCCGCACGCTCAAGATCTCCCGCACCAGCGAAACGCGCAGTACCTGTCCTTACTGCTCGGTGAGCTGCGGCATCATCATCCACACGCTCGGCGACAAGGCGAAGAACGCGATTCCGCAGGTCGTCCATGTCGAGGGGGATCCCGATCATCCAATCAATCGCGGCACGCTGTGCCCCAAAGGCGCGTCGCTCGAGCAGGACATCGTCAACGAGCGCCGGTTGCTGCGTCCCGAAGTGCGGCGGCCGGGATCCATTCGCTGGGAGCCAGTCGCCTGGGATCAGGCGCTCGACGAGATCGCGCGCAAGGTCAAAGCGACGCGTGACGCGACCTTCGTCGCCACCGATCCCAAGGGACGCGTCGTCAACCGCTGCGAAGGGATCGCCTGGACCGGCGGCTGCACCGATACCAACGAATTCAACTATCTCGTCGTCAAGACAATGCGCAGCCTGGGGGTCTGCTACCTGGAAAACCAGGCCCGGGTTTGACACGGGCCCACGGTCTCCAGTTTGGGGCCCACATTCGGACGCGGCGCAATGACCAACGGCTGGATCGACATCAAGAACACCGACATGATGTTGATCATGGGTGGCAATCCGGCCGAGAACCACCCGTGCGGCTTCAAGTGGCCGATCGAAGCCAAGCTGCAGCGCAACGCGAAGATGATCGTCGTCGATCCCCGCTTCACGCGGACGGCGGCGAGCGCCGATCTCTTCCTGCAGATTCGCGCCGGGACGGATATCGCGTTCCTGGGCGGCCTGATCAACTACGCGCTGGTCCACGACCGGCTCGCGCGCGACTACCTGGTCAACTACACCAACGCCGCCTTCATCGTCCGCGAGGGCTTCAAGCTTCCTGAAGACGGCCTCTATTCGGGATTCGATCCCTCGACGCAGTTCTATGACAAGTCGACGTGGAACTACGAGGCGGGCGGATTGATCGGCGCCGCGCAGGCCGCGGCGGCGCCGACGGGAACGGCGAGCGGCGGCGGCAGCGGATCGCAGACGCACGCGGCGCCCCCTCCGTCTTCGGGCGCTCCGCCGACCGCGGACCTGTTCCTGCAGATTCGCGCCGGCGCCGACCTGGCGTTCCTCGGCGGAGTCATCAACTACGCGATCGAGAACGGCCGCATCGCGCGCGACTACGTGCTCAACTACACGAACGCGGCGTTCATCGTCGACGAGGGATTCAAGTTGCCGGAGGACGGTCTCTACTCCGGTTTCGATGCCGAGACGCACGAGTACGACAAGGCGACGTGGAACTACGAAGCGGCCGGCGCGGGCGCGGCGCCGTCGGGCGAGACGCCGGAGCAGCAGGAAGCCGCCCGTGCGAGACTGGCCGCGGAGCGGCGCACGCAGCAGGCGGGCAATCAGCCGCAGCCGCTGTCGTCAGAAGCCCCCTCGCACGACGAAGCGGGCTCGTCGGCGATCGGCCATGAGGCGCACGGCGCCGCAGGCGCCAAGGCGCGCGGTGCTACCGGTGCCGTCCCCGCGGGGCTGCCTCCCAACGTCGCC
>JBKPSE010000057.1:0-5407 GCA_046765855.1 Acidobacteriota bacterium
ACTGTAGGTCGTCATGCGGATGTGCGCGTTCCGATAGTCGCTGCCTACGGCGCTGCCGTTGCTGACCTCGTGCACGGCGCGGTCGCCGCGGATGTCGTGCGCGCGCAGATACGGGATCGCGAGGCCGGCGAACGCCGGCAACGCAACGGCGCACGCACTCGCGAGCGCGAGAAACAGCGGGCGTGACGGCCGAACCCGCCAGGCGAGCGCCACCACCGCGAGGAAGGGCGCGAGAAAGGAGAGCAGCATGACGCCGAGATACATCGACGCGAGCCACTGCAGCGCGATCGCGAGGCCGAATCGCATTCCAGTCGCGGCTCGCGGATCGGCCAGCAGCCGCAGGCCTGCGGCCACGGCAAGAGGGGCGAACATCACCCAGTGCAGCTCCAGATGGCTGTAATGCTCGGCGTGAAACGGATACCAGGCGCCGAGCAGTCCCGCGATAACAGCCGCATCGGCTTCGCCGGTGACGCGCCACGCCGCGTAGAAGAACGCCAGGCCGCAGGCCGGGAAGGCCAGCAGCGTCAGCACGTTGGCCACCAGCAATGGATCCGCGCCCGCGAGCACGAACGGAGCTCCCAGCATTGCCTGCAGGAACGTCGAATCCGAAAGCGTCATCGTCAGCGGCAGCGGATAGAAGATGTTGCCGTCGAACAGGTGCCGTGGGTCGGTGACGAGCTGGTGCGCGATGCGCGCGATCCGCCACGCCGAGAACAGCGGATCGCCGGCGTCGGGCACCATGCGGGGATGCAGGACGTGGGGAAGGATCCAGACGACGGACCCGAGCAGCGTGGCAAGCGCACAAAGCGCTGCCCGCGACGACCACTGTGCTGGTTGCGCGAAGCGCGCGCGTTCTCGAGCGAATCTCGTGCCGTCGGGTACCGTAATCGCCGGCAGGAGTCTCGCGTTGCGCCCGAGCCACGCACGTGCGAGACCGAACAGCGCCGTTGCATACAGCAGGTTGGTGGCCGCTCGGATGGTGACGCGAACCCCGGCGACCTCGAATTTCGCGCGCGCGCCAAGCAGCGCGACCAGCGCGGCGGCGCCGGTCAGGACGAGCAGCGCATCGAGGAGCGTGAGCCAAGCGGCGCGGACTTTTGGCTGCTCGAACCTCATGCGGGAGTGCCGCTCAAGGTATCATGGAGGCATGCCGCACAAGCTTCTGCTGGCGGACGACAGCGTCACGATCCAGCGCGTCATCGAGCTGACGTTCGCTGATGAGGACGTCCAGGTGGTCGCCGTCGGAAATGGACAGGAAGCAATCGACCGCGTTCAGCGCGATCAGCCCGACATCATCCTGGCCGACGTGGGCATGCCCGAGCGCGACGGCTACGAGGTTGCCGCGTTCGTCAAGGGCAATCCAGCCACCGCGCACATCCCCGTCGTGCTGCTTACCGGCGCGTTCGAACCGGTTGACGAGGGGCGCGCGCGATCGGTGGGGTGCGACGGCGTGCTCGTCAAGCCCTTCGAGCCGCAGATTGTCATCAGCCGGGTCAAGGAACTGCTCGCCGGCAAACAGCCCGCCGGCATGTGGGCCGCCGCGCCCACGGCTCAGGGACCGGTGCGGCAGGCGCATACCGAGTTCGAGATGCGTCCGACTTCGCAGGGAACGACCGGCTCCGGCGATCCGCTCGAAGCCTACTTCGATCAGCTCGATGCCGCGTTCGCGAGCGGCGGGAGCACGCCCGCGGCCGATCCATTCGCCGGCGTCGCGCCGCCGCCTTCGACGCCGGCTGCACCCGCGCAGGCGAAGCGTGAGTCGATTCCCCTCGCGCGACCTCCCGCGCCTGCACCGGCCTCGAGCGATCCGCTGGCCGGGTGGGATCCTGATTTGATCGGCGATCCAGCGCGTCCTGCCGCGGTCGAACCTGCGCAGCCGCCGCCTCGAACGATGGCGCCGCCGGCACCCGCCGCCGCGCCACCGGCGCAACCCGCTGCCGCGCCGCCAGCGCCCGCTTCACCGCCGTTGCCAGCGTCACTCGTGGACGCGTTCACCGCGCTTCTTGCCGCCGAGCAGAAGATGGGTTTGACGCCGTCTGCCGCCACCACGCCGTCCGCTGGCGACGCCGCCGCCGGTGCGCAACCCAGTGAAGAGCTCATTGAAGCGGTGTCCGCTCGCGTGCTTGCCCGTCTGACCGCGCAGTCACGTCCGACCATTCTCGACGTGGCGGAAAAGCTGGTCAGGGAAGAGATCGAGCGAATCAAGAACATCGGCATCGGATGATCCGGAATCGGAACGCGATCACCCGATCACCCGATCATCCGATTTCCCGATTCCCCGATTCCATTTCCCGATAAGATCCGTTCGATATGCCCTCCGGCATCGACCTGAACCATCCTGTTCGTGTGCCCGACAAGCCGGCGCTCGAGGGACTCGAGGCGAAATGGCTGCGCACGTGGGATGAGACTGGCCTGTATCGCTTCGACCGATCGCGCCCGCGCGATCAGGTCTATTCGATTGACACGCCGCCGCCGACAGTGAGCGGGTCCCTGCACGTCGGGCACGTCTTCTCGTACACCCACACAGACGTCGTCGCGCGCTTCCAGCGGATGCGCGGCAAGGCGGTGTTCTATCCGATGGGTTGGGATGACAACGGCCTGCCGACCGAGCGCCGCGTGCAGAACTATTTCGGCGTGCGCTGCGATCCTTCGCTGCCCTACGATCCGGCGTTCGAGCCCCCGGAGAAACCAGGCAAACAGCCGATCTCGATCTCGCGCCCGAACTTCGTCGAGCTGTGCACGCGTCTGACCGTCGAAGACGAAAAGGCCTTCGAAGCGCTCTGGCGCTACCTCGGACTCTCGGTCGACTGGGGCATGACTTACGCGACCATCGACCGGCGCGCGCAGCGCGTGTCGCAGATCTCGTTTCTGCGTCTGTTTCATCGAGGTCTCGCCTACCAGCTCGAAGCGCCGACGCTGTGGGACGTCGATTTCCGCACGGCGGTCGCGCAGGCGGAGCTCGAAGATCGCGAACAGCCGGGCGCGTATCATCGCATCGAGTTCACCCGCGCGGACGGCGCCGGGAAGATCGCGATCGAAACGACCCGGCCCGAACTCATTCCGGCGTGCGTCGCGCTCGTCGCCCATCCCGACGACGAGCGCTACAAGCCGCTGTTTGGAAGCGAGGTCATCACGCCGCTCTTCGGCGTGCGTGTGCCCGTGCGCGCCCACGAGCTTGCGGATCCCGGCAAAGGCTCCGGCATCGCGATGATCTGCACGTTCGGCGACATCACGGACGTGATCTGGTGGCGCGCCCTGTCGCTGCCGGTACGCGCGATCATTCAGCCGAATGGCGCGTTGAAGCCCGTTGCCTGGGGCAGCCCCGGTTGGGAAAGCACGGACGTTGCGCGCGCGCAGCAGCACTACGACCAGCTTGCCAACCTCTCGGCGGCGAAAGCGCGCGCCAGGATCGTCGAGCTCCTCCAGCAGAGCGGCGATCTCGTCGGCGAGCCGCGGCCGATCACGCACGCGGTGAAGTTCTACGAGAAGGGCGACCGGCCGCTCGAGATCGTCACAAGCCGGCAGTGGTTCATCAAGACGCTGCAGTTCCGTGAACGGCTGCTGCTGCGCTCGGCGGAGCTGGCGTGGCATCCGGGTTATATGCAGGCGCGCATCGAGAACTGGATCAACGGCCTGAACGGCGACTGGTGCATCAGCCGCCAGCGCTTTTTCGGCGTGCCCTTCCCGATCTGGTATCCGGTGCTCGCGGATGGCACGCTCGATTACGCCCATCCGATCGCGCCTGCGGAGGATCGGTTGCCGATCGATCCATCGACGGACGCGCCCGAAGGGTATCGCGACGATCAACGCGGTCAGCCTGGCGGCTTCAGCGGCGATCCCGACATCATGGACACGTGGGCGACCTCTTCGCTCACGCCGCAGATCGCCGGCCGATGGCTCGAAGACGACGATCTGTTCGCGCGGGTCTTTCCGATGGACGTCCGCCCGCAGGCGCACGATATCATCCGTACCTGGCTCTTCTCGACAATGTTGCGGTCCGAGCTCGAGTTCGGCCATCTGCCGTGGGCGAACGCCGCCATCTCGGGGTGGGTCCTCGATCCCGACCGCAAGAAGATGTCGAAGTCGAAAGGCAACGTCGTCACGCCGATGGGCCTGCTCGAGGAGCACGGGGCTGACGGAGTGCGCTACTGGGCGGCAAGCGGACGTCCCGGCACCGACACCGCTTTCGACCCCGGTCAGATGCGCGTCGGGCGGCGGCTCGCGATCAAGCTGCTCAACGCCTCGAAGTTCGTCCTCGCGAGCCCGGAGCCGCGCGGCGACATCTTCGAAGCGGTCGATCGCGGTCTGCTGACGATGGTCGGCCGTCTCGTGCGCGAATCGACGCGGGAGCTCGAGGACTACAACTATGCGAGCGTGCTGCAGAAAGCCGAAGCGTTCTTCTGGTTTTTCTGCGACAACTATCTCGAGCTGGTGAAGTCGCGCCGCTACGGCGATCAGGGGGCCGCGGCTGCCGGCTCGGCGAACGCGGCGCTGCTGACCGCGTTGTCGGCGCTGCTTCGACTGTTCGCGCCGTACTTGCCGTTCGTCACCGAGGAAGTGTGGTCCTGGTGGCGTCCAGGCTCGGTGCACGCCGCACCCTGGCCAAGCGAGAGCGAACTGTTCGATCCGGCCGGCGGAGAAGACGGCGATGCCGCGCGCACGCTCGAGCTGGCGGCCGCGGTTCTCGGCGAGATCCGCAAGAAGAAGAGCGAGGAACAGCGCCCGCTCAAGACCGCGGTCGCGCGCGCCACCGTTCGCCTGCCGGATGCCGATCGTGCGCTGCTGTCCGGCGCGGAAGCCGATCTGCGGGCCTCGGGTCTGATTCAGGAGCTCGTCACCGAGTCCGCGGATGCACTGCAGGTCGTCGTGGAGCTGGCGGCGCCCGAACCCCCGCAGGAGCGCACCGCATGAGATCAGTGCCGTTCCAGCCCCTCGACCCCGCGCTGTATCGCGAGGTCGTCCGTCGCGCGCTCGCGGAGGACTTGGGGTGGGGAGACGTGACCACGGAAGCGACGGTACCCGCGGATCTCCGCGCGCGCGGTGTGATCCTCGCCAAGTCTCCGTGCATCGTCGCGGGGCTGGATGTCGCCGCGGAAGCCTTTTCACAGCTCGATCCGGGCTGCACGTTCGAGCGGAAGCGGAAGGACGGCGATCGATGCGAGCCCGGCACCGTCGTCGCCGTACTGCGCGGGCGTGCCGCGGCAATGCTCACCGCGGAGCGCACAGCGCTGAATTTCATGCAGCGCTTGTCAGGCATTGCCACATTGACGCGCCGCTTCGTCGATGCCGCTGGCGGCGCGATCACGATCCTGGACACGCGCAAGACGACGCCGACGCTGCGGGCGCTGGAGAAGTACGCCGTTCTCGCAGGCGGCGGCACCAATCATCGCGGCTGTCTCGACGATGG
>JBKPSE010000058.1:0-2741 GCA_046765855.1 Acidobacteriota bacterium
CCGCCTTTTCGATGCGGCGATCGAGCTCGACGAAGCGCACGTGCAGGCGGCGGGCCAGAGGCCGTCCGATCGTGGTCTTGCCCGCGCCGCGCAGTCCCAGCAGCGCGACGATGTCTGGCGGCCGCAGATCGTCTGGTTCGCGGAGCAGATCCGCAGGGTGAATGCCGAAGGCGCCGGCGAGATCGGCGAGACGCTTGACCGAGATGTTGCCGCGCCCGGTCTCGAGCTGAACGAGGAATCGCAGCGAGACACCGGAGCGCTCGGCCACTTCGCGCAGCGTCCATCCACGGGCGATGCGGATTTCGCGCACGCGTCGGCCCAATACCTCCAGCACATCCGTAGTGGTGATCGCCATGCGAATGGATCCAACGCCGCTGCCTGGCAGCGGGTCGGCGATGTGCAATATATATCACTGTTTGTGTGGAGTTGAGCACTATAGTGCCTTGACACTGCCGGGATCCCGGCGATAGGCTGATCGAGTTATGGACGCCGCTACCAAGGCCGCCACGCCCGCTGTCTCTTTCGATACCTCGCCGGATCGGTACCGCCACTGGAAGCTCACGTTCGACGGTCCGATCGCGACGCTGTCGATGGACGTGCAGGAAGACGCCGGCCTGTCGCCGGACTACAGGCTGAAACTGAACTCCTACGATCTGGGCGTCGACATCGAGCTTGCCGACGCGATTCAACGCATCCGGTTCGAGCACCCGGAAGTGCACGCCGTGATCATCACCAGCCTGAAGGAGCGCGTGTTCTGCGCCGGCGCCAACATCTTCATGCTGCGCGGTTCCACGCACGCGTGGAAGGTGAACTTCTGCAAGTTCACCAACGAGACGCGGCTCGCGATCGAAGACGCCAGCGAGAACTCGGGCATCAAATTCCTCGCGGCCTTGAACGGCATCTGCGCCGGCGGCGGCTACGAGCTCGCGCTCGCGTGCGACGAGATCCTTCTCGTCGACGACGGCAACTCCGCCGTCAGCCTGCCCGAAACGCCGCTGCTCGGCGTGCTGCCAGGGACCGGCGGCCTGACCCGTGTGGTCGACAAGCGCAAGGTGCGCCGCGACCTTGCCGATTTCTTCGGCACCGTCGCCGAGGGGGTGAAAGGGAAGCGCGCGGTCGAGTGGCGGCTGGTGGACGCGGTATATCCAACCAGCCAGTTCAAGCAGCGTGTCGCCGCGCGCGCGCAGGAGCTGGCCGCGAAGTCCGATCGCCCGTCCGCCGGACCGGGCATCACGCTGAACCCGCTTCGCCCGAAGGTGACCGACGACTCTGTGACCTACTCCGCGGTGTCGCTCGAGATCGATCGCGCGAAGCGCGTCGCGACCCTGACTGTCAGCGGGCCCGAAGGGCATCAGCCGGCGAGCGCTGACGAAATCGTGGCTGCGGGCGATCGATTCTGGCCGCTGCGCGCCTTCCGCGAGCTGGACGACGCGCTGCTCCGGCTGCGCGTCGTCGAACCACTGATCGGCACCGTCGTGGTCAAGACGCGCGGCGATCAAGAGGTCATGCTGCGCGTCGACGAGCTGCTGATCGCCAACCAGGAGCACTGGCTGGTGCGGGAGATCATCCATTTCATGAAGCGCACGCTGAAGCGCATGGATCTGACCTCGCGCAGCTTCTTTGCCTTCATCGAGCCGCGCAACTGCTTTGCCGGATCGCTGTTCGAGCTCGCACTTGCCGCGGATCGTTCCTACATGCTGGACGATCCGGAGGCGGACAACACCATCGCGCTGTCGCCGATGAACGCCGGTCCGCTGAAGATGAGCAACGGACTGACGCGGCTGCAGACGCGTTTTCTGGCCGAACCCGAACGCGTCGACCAAGCGCTCGCGCGCGAAGGATCGTTCACGCCGGAGCAGGCGTTCGAGGCGGGCCTCGTCTCGTTCACGCCCGACGAACTGGATTGGGACGATGAAGTGCGGCTGGCTGTGGAGAGCCGCGCGGCGTTATCGCCCGATGCGCTCACCGGGATGGAAGCGAACCTGCGCTTCGCCGGACCCGAAACGATGGAGACGAAGATTTTCGGCCGGCTGACCGCGTGGCAGAACTGGATTTTCATACGACCGAACGCGGTGGGCGAGAAGGGCGCGCTGACTGCCTACGGATCGCAGTCGCGGCCCGAATTCGACTACAACCGGACGTAGGCCGCCGGTTCAGCCACGGAACACAGAGACAAGCCACGGATCACAGAGACAAGCCGCGGATCACACGGAATACACGGATATGATTTCTGCCGAACGCATCCCGAACAACGTCGGACTCTCCAGCAACAAGCGATTGCAGCGCGCGCTCGAGCACTGGCAGCCGAAGTACATCCAGTGGTGGCGCGACATGGGGCCGCAAGGCTTCCAGGACTATCACCAGGTCTACGTCCGCACGGCGGTCAGCGTCGATCCGTCGGGGTGGGCGCATTTCGAGTACGTGAAGTTGCCTGAATACCGCTGGGGGATCTTTCTCGCCGATCCCGTGCACGATCGCCGCATCGGCTTCGGCGACTTCATGGGCAACCCGGTGTGGCAGGAAGTGCCGGGTGAATTCCGCAACCAGCTTCGGCGGTTGGTCGTCACGCAAGGGGACACCGAACCGGCCAGCGTCGAGCAGCAGCGCTGGCTCGGGCAGCGCTGCCCGAGCCTCTACGATCTGCGCAACCTGTTTCAGGTGAACGTCGAAGAGGGCCGACATCTCTGGGCGATGGTTTACCTGCTGCACTCGTACTTCGGCCGCGACGGCCGCGACGAGGC
>JBKPSE010000059.1:0-4012 GCA_046765855.1 Acidobacteriota bacterium
ATGCGGTTGCGCGAGCCGGCTTCGCCGGTGACGACGTGATTCAGCAACTGATAGCCGGATCCCGCCGGGATGGCGATCGCGGCGGCTTCCCCCGCCGCGGCGGGCGCGATCGTCGCGCGCGCGAGGCTCTCGTTGAATTCGAGCGCGCCCACCGGCGCCGCATAGCCGTCCTGCAGGTAGTCCCATGCCCAGCCCTGTCCCAGTCCGACGTCGTCGAAGAGATCGTCGTCGCCGACGACGCTGCCGAGCACCTCGTTGATACCCGCGAGCTTCAGGCCGTTGGCGAACTCGTCGAATGCGGCTGCAGCACGGTTGTCCCGGCCGTTGATCGTCGGATCGCCGCTACCGCGGACCACCAGGTTGCCGTGCAGCGCTCCATGCTCGATCGCGCCGACCGCCTCCAGCGTCGTCTTGAACCGATGATCCCAGCCGAGCGTCTCGGCCGCGGCGGCAAGCGTGACGATCTTCATGTTCGACGCCGGCATCATCAGCGTGCGGGCGTTGCGTGAGTACCAGACCCGCCCCGTGTCGAGTGACTTGACCTCGACGCCCCAGAGTGCGTGCTCGGTCAGGTGCGCGCCAAAGATGGCATCGAGATCGTGCGTGAAGGCAGGGGAAATTTTCGGCGGCGCATGCGTAGCGCAGGCGCTCGCCGCCAGGATCGCCGCCGCAACGACCTTCCGCCTGAGGGCGGAAGCCACGGCGGTCATGACTTCAATGCGTCGAAGGCTTTGATGATGCTGTCCAGTGTCGCGGCGTCGATCTTTGCCGCCGTCGCGTCACCCTCGCGACGCGCGAACGCGTCGCTGCCCTTCTTGCCGAAGATCACTTTCTCCTGCTTCTTGCCGTCGTCGAACTTGATCGAGGCCGTGAGCTCAGGATTGTCGAGGCCGGTAGCCGCCTGTTTCGACTCGAAGCCGCTGGCGCGTGTATTGGTGAGTGCGGTGAGAAGCGCTTCGACCTTGGTCGTGTCGGCGGCCTTCACCGACGGCGTGACCTGCTTCCAGGCCTCCTTGTCCTTCTCGAACGCCAGCGTCTGTCCCTGCCGGGTGATTTCGACGCGCGTGGTGTTGAAGGCGCGCGCGTCGAACAGATCCTTGAGCCGGAACTCGTCGGCCGGTTTCTTCAGCTCGTCGGCAAGCGCGCTCTCGATCGTGAAGACCATCGGGCGCGACAGGTCCTTTGCGTAGACCGTGCCCTCGGCCGCGGCCTTGCCGACCGCCAGGCCGGCCTGTGAGCTGCCCGAGAAGACGTGGACGGTGACGACAGGCTTGTCGAGTCCGTACTCCTTGAGCGTCTTCGAATCCTTCACCTCGGGAACGGTGATCGCCTTGATCGGCGACGCATTCAACCGGCCCAGGATACCCTCGATGGCGCTGAAGTCGGCCCGTGCCTGGAACGGCGAGGTGATCTGCCATTCGGGTCCCTGTTTGCCGACGGTGATCGTGCGGTCGGCAGTGTCAATCTCCAGACGGTCGACCTTGTCCCGATCGATCTTCAGAATCGTCTTGTCCCTCAAGTCGAAGGTGGACTTGTTGAACATCGACTCGAGATACGACGAGACCAGGAAGACGCGCGGCTGGTCGGCGACACGCGCATACATGTCCGACCCCGTCGGCGTTTTCTGACCGAGCAGAAGCTTGTGCTCCTTGCCCGCGGACTTGAAGGCGACTTCAATCCGCGCGGGATCCAGGCCGTACTCCTTCAGATCGGAGGGCTTTTCATCGATGACGCGCTGGACCTCGAGCGATGCGAGGTTCGACGTCAGGCCTGAGACCTCGGCTTCGTCGGCGGTCAGCGCTTCCGGCTGCGTCAGGCGCCATCCGGCTGCCTGTTTCTCCAGCGTCGTTCGATCGCCGCTCGCCGCCTTGACGGTGATCTGTTCGATCTTGTCCGACTGCACGTCGGCGAAGACCTTGTCCTGCTTCTTGTCCGCCTCCGGCTGCCGCCGGGCGTCGTAATACAGGTAGCCGCCGAGTGCCGCCGCGACAATCAGCAGCACCACGAAAGTGCGCACGCCTCTCACTTACCGCCTCCGCCACCAGGTCTGCACGCCGGCGAGCAGGATCAGCCCCGGCACGATCAGCACGGTGAGGTAGAAGATGCGCCGCTGCTGATCGGCGGTCAGCGTGATGCGGCGATCGTCGGGATCGCGCGGCCGGATGGCGATCAGATTCTCCTGCTGGGCGAGCCAGTTCAGCGAATTCAGGAACAGGTCCTTGTTCCCCTGCACGCCGAGCGCCGCGTTGCTGGCGAAGTCCGAGTCGCCGAACGCGACCACGCGCGCTTCGACTTTCTTGGGTGTCTCGCCGCTCTTGGAATCGGGCGGCGCCGCCGGCGTGTCGGTCGCCGGCCCGGAAACAGCAGCCGCCAACGACACCGGGCCTTTCTTGTCGGATTCATCGAGCTTCGGTTGCTCGGTGCTAAGCCCCTTGATGTTGGTTTCTGCCCAGCTGCTCGCACTGGTTTCGACGATCCGCTGCGCGGTCCGGCCATTGCTGCCGCCTTCAACGGGAGTCATCGATCGCGCCAGCGGATAGGCTGTCAGCAGATTGAAGTTGTCGGTGATCGGATGCGAGGGATAGCTCACCGCGACCGGTACGGATTCGTCCGTCCCGATCAACCGCCCCATGCCGCTCACGTCGAGGACGACGTCGTTGCCGGCGTCGATGCCCCAGTCCTTCAACAGGCCCTGCAGCGCGACCGGCTGCCCCTGATCCGCCTTGACCACCGGATCGAGCAGCACGAGCAGCTTGCCGCCCTTGGCGAGATACGCCTTCAACAGATCGATCTCAGGCCCGAGGAAATCGGTGCGCGGCCCCGCGATGACGACGATGTCGGCGTCGGCGGGCACTGCGGTGACCTGCGCCAGCGCGATCTTCTGCACGACGAAATTGTTGTTCGTCATGATGCCGCTGATCGCGTTGTAGCCGCTGCGTTCGGCGCTGGTCGTGTCCTTCTCGCCGTGTCCTTGCGTGAAGTAGACCTTCGGCTGGCGCCCGGTGATCACCCGAATCAGCCCGTTTGTCAGATCCTGCTCGGCATCGGTCGTGACCTTTTCGTTGCGCCCTTTGTAGTCGAAGACGATGGTGTTGAGCGCGGTGACGCCGTATTGCTGCGCCAGGCCCGGACGCTTCTCGGGGTCGATGTATTCCGCGGTGACCAGCTTCGATTGGTAGGTGTACTGATCCAGGCGATCGCGCAGCCGCTGGAATTCCTCGGTGCGAGCGAAGACGCGGATGCGCACCGGCTCCTTCAGATCGGCGAGAACCTTCTTGGTCTGATCGGACAGCGAGAACTGCCGCGCCGCGGTCAGGTCCCAGCGTTTATTGTGCTTGTTGCCGATGTAGTTGATCGCGATGAGGATGCCGAGGACGACGAGAACACTCGCCGCTGCGAGCGATCCGTAGCGCGCCTGCCGTCCCGAGAACGACTGGCCGATCTCGCGCCACTGGCTGAGGATGTAGAGCAGCGTGCACACGAGACCGGCAATCGCAAGGCCGTTGTAGTACTGGTATTCCGGTTTCAGAAAGCGGATCGCAACCGCCGCAAAGACGAGCGCGACGCCGAGCCAGCCCAGGAGTCCGAGAATCCGTTTGAGCATGGCTAGCCCCGCCACCTTTCGGTGTCGACCGACTTCGCCGTCAGGAAGAGGCCGAACGTGATCAGACTCAGGTAATAGAGCACGTGGCGCGTGTCGATGATGCCTTTCGAGAAATCATCGAAGTGCTCGGTGATCGACAGCCACGATGTAATCGGTCCGATCGTGGGACCGGCGGAATCAGAGAACCACCCCACGATCCAGAACAGCAGAAACACAACAAACGTGACGACGCCGGCGACGATCTGGTTGTTGGTGGTGCTCGAGATGAGCAGCCCGATCGAGACGAACGCCGCGCCCAACAGCAGCAGGCCGAAATAGGCTACCGCCAGCGGCCGCCACTCCGGGTTGCCGTAGACGAACAGAATCGCCATGTAGAGCAGCGTGACCGTGAGCATCGCGATGTAGAGG
>JBKPSE010000060.1:0-4148 GCA_046765855.1 Acidobacteriota bacterium
GTGGAGAAGGATGCCGCCACACGCGCGCGGGAGGCGGTGGCGCAAGATCTTACGGATCTGAAGGCCCGGCTCGCCGAACAGGCGAAGGATCTGGACGAAGCCCGCCGCATCGAAGTCGCGATGCGCAAGCGCGAACGGGAGCTCGAACGCCGGCAGGCGGACCTCGAGCTGACGGTCGAACGCACCCTGGCGGAGGAGCGCGCCACCTTGATCCATGCTGCGGAGGAGCGCGTGGTCGAGCAGCACCGCCTGAAAGACGCCGAGAAAGAGCGTCAGCTCGCCGACATGCGGCGCCAGATCGAGGACCTGAAGCGCAGGGCCGATCAGGGCTCGCAGCAGCTGCAGGGGGAGGCCGGGGAATGGTAGCTCGAAACGGTGCTCCGCACCGCGTTTCCGCTCGACGACATCCGCACCATCGGCCAGGGGGTGCGCGGCGCCGACATCCACCAGAACGTCATCGACACCAGTGGGGCGCTGCGCGGATCGATTCTGTGGGAGTGCAAGAACGCGCGAAACTGGAGCGACACGTGGATCGGCAAACTGAAAACCGATCAACGCGCCGTTCGCGCGGATGTCGCGGTCCTCGTCACGGCCGCGCTGCCGAAAGAATGCCGCCGGTTCACGATCGTCGACGGCGTTGTCGTCACCGACTTCATTTGCGCCGCCGCGCTGGCCGCCATGCTCCGCGGTCACCTCGTCGAGCTCGCCCGCGCCCGCGGCGCCGCCATCCAGCGCCATGACACGCTCGAACTGCTCCACCTCTACCTGTCGGGCGTCGAATTCCGTCAGCGCGTCGAAGCCATCGTCGATGCGTTCGAATCGATGAGGGGCGATCTGGAACAGGAACGACGCGCCGCCGAACGCGCGTGGGCGCGCCGCGCGAAACAGATCGACGCCGTCATGTTGAACGTGTCGGGCTTCTACGGCGACCTGCAGGGACTGCTTCCCGCACTGCCGTCGATTCGATCGCTGGAGCTGCCGGGCGCAGAGGACGCCGCGTAGCGACAGATGGCGCGGCACGGCCCTCGATCGCAGCGCGGACTCTCGTGAGGCTTGCTTCCATCAGGTCCTCGCTAATCCCCCGGCTTGCTACACGGCGCCCAGACCGGTGTTGGCGCGCACGTTCAGTTCACTGAACGCGTCCGCCTCATCCTGCTGCGAACCCAGCAGTGTGCCGGCAATCGCCGCCAGGAATCCGAGCGGCACCGAGACGATCGCCGGATTGTCCAAGGGAAACAAGGGCGCCCGCTGGATGATGTGCCGCGCCGCGGCGCCCGCCGCGTCGATCCCCATGACCGACGGCCCGAGCACAATCAGGAGCACCGCGGAGACCAGTCCGGTCAGCATGCCGGCGATCATCCCTGCGGTGTTGAAGCGGCGCCAGTAGAGCGTCAGCAGGATCGCGGGAACGTTGGCGCTGGCGGCGACCGCGAACGCCAGGCCGACGAGGAACGCGACGTTGAGCGAGCGCAGCGCAATCGCCAAAACGATCGAGACGATGCCGATTGCGGCGGCGGTCACGCGTGCGACGAGCACCTGCTCGCGCTCGTCTTCACGCTGCCGCTTCACCACCGAGAACCAGATGTCGTGCGCGAACGCGGCGCTCGCGGCGATCGTCAGGCCGGCGACGACCGCGAGGATAGTGGCGAAGGCGACTGCCGCGACGAAGGACAGGAACAGTTCGCCGCCGACTTCACGCGCGAGCAGCGGCGCGGCGAGATTCTGATTCGGCACGATCCGGCCGCCGGCCAGCACGCCGATGTTCGCCTTGCCCACCAGCGTCGCGGCGCCGAAGCCGAGAAACGTCGTCAGGATGTAGAACGTCCCGATCAGGATCATCGCCCAGACGACCGACGTCCGCGCTGCCTGCGCAGAGGGAACGGTGTAGAAGCGGACCAGGATGTGCGGCAGGCCGGCAGTGCCGAAGATGAGCGCGATGCCGAGCGAGATCAGCGACAGCGCGCCCCAGCGCCCGTGATAGTAGAGACCTGGCTGCGTGAAGTCGCGCACGATCGGTGTCGAGCCATCGGGACAAACGCCCAGCCTGGCCGCGCCTTCGGCGCAGAACGAGCCCGTCACCGACGACACCGCATCGAAGAAGGCGAGAATCGAAAAGTCGTAGCGCGCCAGCACGAGCGCGGAGAGAAGAATCGTCCCCGACATCAGCAGCACCGCCTTGACGATCTGCACCCACGTCGTCGCCAGCATTCCGCCGAACACCACGTAGACGAGCATCAGCGCGCCGACGCCGACGATGGCCATGTTGAAGCCGATGCCCGGCACGAGCAGGCTGACCAGCGAGCCGGCGCCGACCATCTGCGCGATCATGTAGAGAAGACTCACGGTCAGCGTCGACACGGCGGCAACGACGCGAACGATCGGCCGCCGCAGCCGGAAGGCGAGGACGTCGGCCATCGTGAAGCGCCCGGTGTTGCGCAGCGGCTCGGCGACCAGCAGCAGCACCGTGAGATAGGCGACCAGCCAGCCGACCGAATACATGAACCCGTCGTAGCCATAGAACGCGATCAGGCCGGCGATGCCGAGGAACGACGCCGCCGACATGTAGTCGCCGGCGACCGCCCATCCGTTCTGAAACCCGGTAATCCGGCGTCCCGCGCTGTAGAACTCGGTGCTGGTGCCGGTCCGGCGCGACGCCCAGTAGGTGATGGCCAGCGTCATCAGCACGAAAACGAGGAACATCACGAGCGTCGCGTTCATCGCCCGATCTCGCTCTGCCGGCGGACGACCTGCTCCGCCATGCGGTCGAACGTGCGCGCGCGCCGGATGTAGATGAACATCAGCAGCCACGCCATCGCGAACTGCGATAGCGCGAAGACATATGCGATGTTGATCCGTCCGATAACCCGGCGGCTCATGAGATCCGGCCAGTAGCCGACCAGCACGGGCAGCGCGAAGTAATAGACGATGAACGCCAGACAGGCCGGCACGAGGAAGGCGCGCTTGGCACGCGTCAGCGCGCGGAATTCCGGCGATTGTTCCACGGCGCGCCAGTCCGGCGCGCGCGGCGACAAATCATCTTGGGCGGACATCGCCCCGGAGTGTAGTCGAGAAATCCATCAGCTAGAATTCGAACATGGTGGCAAGCGTGATGGCGGCGCTCGTGCTGGTCGCGAACCAGCCGACCCAGGAGCTTGCGGACATTCAACAGCAGCTCGCCAAGGCGTGGGTGGCGGGCGATCGCGCCGCCATCGAGCGCATCATCGCGCCCGATTGGTCGGTCACCGGAACGGATGGTCGCGTCGGCGGCCGTGCTGACGTGCTGCGCGACGTCTTCGAGACCAAGGTTCATCGCATCAGCGTGCTCGAGATTGATGACGTGAGCGTCCGGGTATTCGGCGAAACGGCGGTCGTCACGGGACGAACCCATGGCCGCGGCGAATACAGCAACGTTCCCTACGACGTGACGCTTCGCTTCACCGATGTGTTCGTTCGCCGCGACGGGCGATGGCAGGCGGTCGCATCCCATGCGAGCCTTCTGACCGCGCCGAAGAGAGAGTGAACGAACGGGGAGGTGAAGGACCTCGCCATCGCGCACCGCGCGAAGCCCGCCAGCTGCTTTGCCATTGCTGTCGGGGGGATTTTAGTCAGCGCCGGGTGCGGCGATCCTCCCATCTCATGGACGAGCGCGGCCTGTTCTTGTACACTGATGGCGCCTCCCCGGCTGCGCAGCGGCGACCTCCGAGAAGAAGAGAGGAAGCGATCGTGGCCGAAGTCAGCCTTTACTCCTCCCGACCGCCCGACCCACACTATCCCTTCTTCGAGGGTTGGACCGGCGCGCGCACGTTGATCGTCGTCTATATCGCCGCCGAATTCGTGTCCTATACGGTCGGCGCGTTCGCGGGGCTTTACCTGTTCCTGCTGTGGAACCTGGCCGCGGGGCCGGTGCTGACGCTGCTGATCACGATCATGACCCTGCGCGCCGCAACTCTGCGCGGCGTACCGATCTGGCGCCGACTCGTCATTCTCTCGTCGCTCGCGGTGCCGCTCGGGATCTTCTTCCTGACGTTCACCGGAGGGCGGGGCGTCGCTCGATTCTTCAGCCTCTGACAGGGAATCCTGTTACACTGCCCGCGATCGTAGCGCTGCGAGCCCAGACGATGAGGCTCGAGGCGCGCGATGAAGAAGAA
>JBKPSE010000061.1:0-6306 GCA_046765855.1 Acidobacteriota bacterium
GGGTGCTCAAGGTGCTGGTGCTAAAGGTGCTGGTGCTGGAGGTGCCAAGGGTGCTACGAGTGCTCGAGGTGCTAAGGGTGCTAAGGGTGCCACGGGTGCTACGAGTGCTCGACGTGCCAGGGGTGCTACGAGTGCTCGACGTGCCAGGAATGCTACGAGTGCTCGAGGCGCGACGAGTGCCAGGCGAGCCACAAGTGTAAGAGGTGCGGCGAGCACCTAGCGCACCGGACGCACTCTTCGCACCGCGAGCACTGTTCGCACCGCGAGCACCGTTAGCACCGCGAGCACTGTTCGCACCGCGAGCACCTTTAGCACCGCGAGCACCTTTAGCACCGCGAGCACTGTTAGCACCGCGAGCACGTTTAGCACCGCGAGCACTGTTAGCACCGCGAGCACGTTTAGCACCGCGAGCACTGTTAGCACCGCTAGCACCCTGTGCACCAGCACCCGTAGCACCCATCCGCACCTGTAGCACCCTCAGCACCTCAGCGAAGTACAACCGATCCCTGACCGCACAACTGCTCGACTTCCTCAACCAGTTTCTCTGACGGCCGGACGCGCTGCGCGACGTCGGCGCGGACGCGCAGTCCCGAACCGCCGTTCTTCTTCACGTCCAGCTCCAGCAGCACCTTGCGGTCGCCGCGATGGCGTGAGAGCAACTCGGCGAGCGCTTCCATCGTGTTGCGCGACGGCACCTGCAGATGGATCACCACCTCGCGTGTCGTCCGCTCCCGCAGCAGCGAAATCGGCTGCACTTCGGTGGCGACGATGCGCGCCGACTCGTCGTCTTTTTCGAACTTGCCGCGGACCAGGAGCATCGCATCCGCCACGATGACGTGGCCATGCTTGCCGAACGTCTCCGGAAAGACCACGACCTCGAGGCCGCCGGCGATGTCGTCCAGCGTGAAGACCGCCATCCGATCGCCCTTTTTCGTCTTCAGCGGACGCAGGCCGCTGACGATGCCGCCGACCCAGACGTCGGGGAGCGACTGCGTCAAATCGGCGATGCGCTGCGCGCCGAAGGCCTTCAGTTCTTCGCTGAACCGCTCGAGCGGATGTCCGCTCATGTAGAGACCGAGCGCTTCCTTCTCGAATGCGAGCTGCTGCGCTTCGCTCCATGGCGCGGCGTCGGGCAGCGGGATCGCCGCCGCCGGCTCGTCGTCGTGCGCGAGGTCGAAGAACGAGACCATGCCCTCCTCGCGGTTGCGTTGATGGCGGCTGCCGTGCTCGATCGCCTTGTCGACGGCGGCAAAGAGCCGCGCCCGCCGCGACGGCACCGGTCCCTCGGCAAGATGGTCGAACGCGCCGGCCTTGATCAGGCTTTCAATCGGACGCTTGTTCACCAGGCGCTGATCGACTTCCTCGCACAACGTGAACAGCGAGTCGATGCGGCCGTGCTTGTCGCGGACGCCGAGCATCGACAGGATCGCCCCTTCGCCGACGTTCTTGACCGCGCACAGACCAAAGCGCACCGGAGGGTTGGGCAGCGTAATCCCGTCGAGCGCCGCCTGCGCCGTGCGCGAGGTCTCGACCGTGAAGGCGAGCTGGCTGGTGTTGATGTCCGGCGGCAGGATCGGAATCCCGAGGTCGCGGCACTCGCCGAGGTACATCGCCAGCTTGTCCGTGTTGGCCGCTTCGATGGTCAGCAGCGCGGCCATGAAGTGCGAGGGATAGTTCGCCTTCAGGTACGCCGTCTGATACGCGACCCAGGCGTAGGTGGTCGAGTGCGATTTGTTGAAGCCGTAGCCGGCGAAGAACTCCATCAGATCGAAGATCTTCCTGGCCTTCTTCTCATTGACGCCGTTCTTGAGCGCCCCCTCCACGAACGCCTCGCGCTGCTTGGCCATGACCTTGGGATCTTTCTTCCCCATGGCCTTGCGCAGCACGTCGGACTGACCCATCGTGAACCCGGCCAGGACGGCGGCAATGCGCATGACCTGTTCCTGGTACGCGATGACGCCGTAGGTGTCCGACAGGATCGGCTCGAGCTGCTTCAGCTCGTACTTGACCTCGGTCTTGCCCTGTTTGCGCGAAATGAAGTCGTCGACCATCCCCGACTTCAGCGGACCCGGACGATACAGCGCGTTGAGCGCGATCAAATCGTCGAGCCGCTCCGGTTTGGCCTTGCGCAGCAGCTCGCGCATGCCGGAACTTTCGAACTGAAAGACGCCGTAGGTCTGCCCGTCGGCAAACAGCTTGTAGGTCTTCTCGTCGTTCAACGGGATCGCGTCGATGTCGATCTCGATCCCCTCGGTGCGCTTGATCTCGGCAAGGCAGTCGTCGATCAGCGTCAGCGTGCTGAGCCCGAGGAAGTCCATCTTCAGCAGGCCGACGCGCTCGACCTCTTTCATCGCCCACTGCGTGACGATTTCGTCCTTCTGCGACTTGTAGAGCGGAACGAACTCGGTCAGCGGCCGCGGCGCGATGACCACGCCGGCGGCGTGGACCGAGGCGTGGCGCGTCATGCCCTCGAGGCGCTGCGCGATCGTGAGCAGCTCCTTGACGCGCTCGTCCTTCTGCTGCATCTCCTTGAGCGCCGGGCTTTCCTCGAGCGCCTTGGCCAGCGTCATGTCGAGCGCCGGCGGCACCGCCTTGGCGACGCGGTCGGCGTCGGCGTAAGGAATGTCCATCACGCGCGCCACGTCGCGCACCACCGCGCGCGCCTTCATCGTCCCGAACGTGATGATCTGCGCGACCTGCTCGCGTCCGTACTTGCGCGTGACGTAGTCGATGACTGCGCCGCGGCGCCGCTCGCAGAAGTCGATGTCGATGTCTGGCAGCGACACACGCTCCGGATTGAGGAAGCGCTCGAAGATGAGGTCGTACTCCATCGGATCGACGTCGGTGATCCGCAGGCAGTAGGCGACGAAGCTGCCGGCCGCCGATCCCCGCCCGGGGCCGACCGGGATCCCCTGTTCGCGCGCGTAGCGGATGAAGTCCCAGACGATACAGAAGTATCCGGGGTACTTCATCTTCTTGATCATGTCGATCTCGTACGAGAGCCGCCCCGCGTACTCGTCGATCGTGTGCTTCAGCAGTCCCTTCGCCTGCAGCTCGCGCAGGCGCGGCAGCCGCATCTCGAATCCCTGCCGGACGATGTGCTCGAAGTACTCGTCGAGCGTGAAGCCGGCGGGGACGTCGAAATTCGGGAGGTAGTTCTCCTTGAACGAGAGATCGACGTTGCAGCGCTCGGCAATCCTGACGGTGCGGGCGATCGCATCGGCGTAATCCGGGAACACGCGCGCCATCTCTTCGCCGGTCTTCAAATAGAACTGGTCGCCGTGGTACTTGAGGCGCTCCGCGTCGTTGACGGTCTTGCCGGTGCCGATGCACAGCAGGATGTCGTGCGGCTTGAAGTCGGAATTCTGCAGATAGTGGACGTCGTTGGTGACGACCAGATCGAGCCCGAGATCCTTCGCGATCGGCTGCAGGCCGATGTTGACGAGCTTCTGCTCCTCGATGCCCTGATACTGCATCTCGAGAAAGAAGTTGTCGCGGCCGAGAATGTCGCGATAGGCGGCGGCCGCGGCGATGGCTCTCTGCTGCTGCTCGGTGCGGATGCCGGTCGCGACCTCGCCTTTGAGGCAGCTGCTCAGCCCGATCAGTCCCTTGGCATGCTGCGCGAGCAGCTCCTTGTCGATGCGCGGCTTGTAGTAGAAGCCTTCCGTGTAGCCCGACGACACGAGCTTGATCAGGTTGTGATAGCCCTCGTTGGTCTCGGCCAGGAGCACGAGGTGGTTCGCCGTCTCACCCGGCGTGCCGCTCTTCGTCCGCCGATCGCCGGGCGCGACGTAGACCTCGCAGCCGAGAATCGGATTGATCCCGCGCTTGCGCGCCTGGTCGTGGAAGACCACCGACGAGAACATGTTGCCGTGCTCGGTGATGGCCATCGCCGGCATCTTCAGCTCGACCGCCTTGTCGAGCAGCTCCTCGATGCGGCACGCGCCATCGAGCAGCGAATATTCAGAGTGAAGGTGCAGGTGGACGAAATCAGTCATTGCCCGATCAATCTTCAATCGTCATTCGCCAATCGCCAATCGCATCATTCCCATTCGATGGTCGACGGCGGCTTGGAACTGATGTCGTAGACCACGCGATTGATTCCCCTCACCTCGTTGACGATGCGCGAGGAGATCGAGGCGAGCAGATCGTGCGGCAGGCGCGCCCAGTCGGCGGTCATGCCGTCCTTGCTCTCGACCGCGCGGATCGCGACGGTGTATTCGTAGGTCCGCTCGTCCCCCATCACGCCGACGCTCTGCACCGGCAGCAGCACCGCGAACGACTGCCAGAGCCGGCGGTACCAGCCCGCTTTCTTCACCTCGTCCGCCACGATCGCGTCCGCCTTGCGCACCAGATCGAGACGCTCGTGCGTGACCTCGCCGAGAATCCGCACCGCCAGTCCTGGTCCCGGGAACGGCTGCCGCCAGACGAACTCGTCGTCCAGTCCCATCTCCTTCCCGACCGCGCGCACTTCGTCCTTGAACAGCTGCCGCAGCGGCTCGACCAGCTTGAAGCGCATGCCCTCGGGGAGGCCGCCGACGTTGTGATGGCTCTTGATCACGTGCGACGGGCCGATCACCGAGACGCTCTCGATCACGTCCGGATAGAGCGTCCCCTGCGCGAGGAAGTCGAAATCGCCGGCCTTCTCGGCCAGCTGCTTTGCTTCCGCCTCGAACACTTCGATGAACGCCGCGCCGATGATCTTCCGCTTCTTCTCCGGATCGGTTACGCCGCTCAAGCGATGCAGAAACAGCTCGCTCGCGTCGGCGAACACCAGCGGCAGCTTCAGCCGATCGAAGCGCGCGCGAATCTGCGCCGCTTCGTCGAGGCGCATCACGCCGTTGTCGACGAAAATGCACGTCAAGCGGTCGCCGATCGCCTTGTGGATCAGCAGCGCGGCCACCGTCGAATCGACGCCGCCGCTCAGGCCGCAGACGACACGCCCGTTCCCCACCTGCTGCCGGATCGTGCTCACCGTCTCCTGCACGAACGACGCCATCGTCCAGTCGCCGGTGCAGCCGCAGATGTCGAACGCGAAGTTGCGCAGGATCTCCGTGCCGCGGTCGGTGTGCGCGACCTCGGGGTGGAACAGGATCGCGTAGAGGCGGCGCCCTTCGTCGACCATCGCGGCGACCGGCGCATTGGCGCTGGTTGCGGTGACGGTGAAGCCGGCCGGCGCGCGCTTGACGAAGTCGCCGTGGCTCGCCCACACCCGCAGCTCGGGGCCGACCGAGGCGAGCATCGGCGCCGCCTCGTGGATCCGAATCACGGCGTGCCCGTATTCCCGCTGCGGCGCCGGCGCGACTTCCCCGCCGAGCGCGTCGGTCATCAGCTGCATCCCGTAGCAGATGCCCAGCACCGGCACGCCGGCGTCGTAGATTGCCGGCTCGCAGCGCGGCGCTGTCGCTTCCGACACGCTGCGTGGTCCGCCGGACAGCACGATGCCGACCGGGTTCTTCGCGCGGATCTCTTCGACCGGCGTGTTGAACGGAAGAATCTCGGAGTAGACGGACAGTTCCCGCAGCCGGCGCGCAATCAACTGCGTGAACTGCGATCCGAAATCGAGGACAACGATTGTTTGATGAATCACGGAAATCCGGCGATCGGGCGATCGGGTGATCGGAACATCTGACGACCGGATAGATCGACCGATCATCCGATCCCGAGATCCCAGATGGCTGTGCCGCTATTATAAGGTGTGGCGACCTCAGACACCACCATATGTTGTAGGGCATTTGCGCTTACGACCGCCCTGCTGGTGTGCCTTGCCGCTTCCGTCGTCGCCGCCGACAAGCCGTCGCCACCCAGCCTTCCGCTGAAAACGCATTGGTCGGTCGATCTGCGGGCCGGCGTGACCGCCGCGCCGGTCAGCGACGGCGCACGGGTTTATCTCGCGCTGCGCAGCGGCGACGTCGTTGCGCTCGCGGTCGGCGACGGCCGCGAATTATGGCGAGTGGCGAGAAGCGTGAGCGTCCCAATGGCAGCGGCATCGGGACTGCTGTTCCTGCCCTTGGCCGACGCAATCGAGGCGTTGCACGCCGACACCGGCACCGCGGCGTGGATCGCGCCGCGAATCAAGGCGACAGCTCCAATCATCGCGAGCGGCGGACTGGTGATCGCCCCAGCCGACAGCGAAGTGGTCGCCGTCCGTGACACCGATGGGCAAATTGCGTGGCGTCGCCCCGCGGGCGGCGTACGGCTCGCGCCCGTCGTGGACGCGGATCATGTCGTCGTCGGCGCTGACGACGGGCGGGTTGCGTCGATCGAGTTGAGCTCGGGTACCACAACCTTCGAGGCGTACGTGCC
>JBKPSE010000062.1:0-3489 GCA_046765855.1 Acidobacteriota bacterium
TCTCAGCGATCAGCAAATGGTCGATACCGATGCACTATACGACGCATTGTTGGCGACGATCCGCGACGGCGACGAAGCGATCATCGAGCACGCAGCGTATCTGCGGGCGCTCGGCGTCCCCGATCGTGCCGCCGGCGCACGCGACCTGTGGCGGCATCTCGTCGAAACCGGCAGCGACGACACGGCGGGCCGGTGGTGGCGCCCTGCGATCGACATGATCCTCGCGCAGGGCCCGCTCGCGCGACGAATCCTGCGCGCCACGGGTAGCGGCGTCGATCACAAGCGGCTGCATGCGGTCTACGGCGAGCTTTGCGATTGTCTTGACGAAGGCCGGATGTTCGCGTGATGCGCGCTGGTGCTGCCTCGCTGGCGCTACGCGACGTGCGAGAGCAGCGAACGGCGCGCTATATCGTCACCTGCGAACACGCCGGCAATCGCATTCCTGCCCGCTATGCCGCGCTCTTCCATGGCAAAAAGCGCCTGCTCGCTTCCCACCGTGGCTACGATGCCGGTGCGCTGGCCACGGCGCGAGCGTTGGCGCGTGCGCTGGCTGCGCCGCTTGTCGCAACGACGATCAGCCGCCTGCTCGTCGAGTTGAACCGCTCACCGGGACGGCAGTTCCGTGCTTCGCCGATCATGCGCACTGCATCATCGGCGTTGCGTGACGACGTGTGCCGCCGCTATTACTTCCCCTTCTGGTCGGCTGTCGAGTCGTTCGTCGAGCGCGCGCGTGCGATGGGCGAACGGGTCGTGCACGTATCGTCGCACTCGTTCACGCCCTCGCTGGATGGCACGACGCTGCGCAACGCCGACATCGGACTGCTTTACGATCCGGCGCGCGAGTGCGAGCGCGTGCTGTGCATTCGCTGGCAGGCGGCGCTTCGTGCCAGGCTTCCGCAATGGGCCGTGCGCCGCAACTACCCGTACCGCGGTGAGAGCGACAGCCTGACACGTTACCTGCGCAGGCTGTTCGACGATGCGACCTATTGCGGCCTCGAACTCGAAGTCAATCAGAAGCACGTCCGCGACGGTCGCGCGATTGCGCCGCGCGAGCGCGCCGCCGTCGCCGCGGCGCTGTGCGAGGCCTTGGTGTCACCGCTGCAACGGTGACGTCGGTCAGCCGCGCACGTTCTCCTTGAAGAATGCGAGCGTGCGAGACCACGCGAGCTTCGCAGCGGCCTCGTCGTAGCGCGGTGTCGTGTCGTTGTGAAAGCCGTGCTGGACGCCGGGATACGTGTACTCGCGATAGCGAACGCCGTTCTGTTTGAGCGCCTGCTCCCACGCCGGCCAGCCGGCGTTGAGGCGTGAGTCCTCTCCGGCATAGTGGATCATGAGCGGCGCCTTGATCTTTGCCGTATCGGCGGCGCTTGGCTGGGGACCGTAGAACGGCACGGCCGCGGCCAGTTCGGGGAACCGCACCGCCATCTGATTGACCACACCGCCACCGACACAGAAGCCGACGGCTCCGACAGCGCCGTTGCTTTCCGCCCGGCTGCGCAGGAACGGCACCGCCGCAAGCAGGTCCTCGGTGCGCTTCGCCGAATCCAGGCTCGCGAACAGTTGCGCCGCCTTCTCGTCGTCGCCGGGGTAGCCGCCGACAGGCGTCAGCGCGTCGGGTGCGAATGCGACGAACCGCTCGACCGCAAGCCTTCGCGCGACATCCTCGATATAGGGATTGAGGCCGCGATTTTCATGAATCACCACGACGCCGGGAAGCTTGCCGCTCGCGGCGGCCGGCCGGACGATATAGCCGCGCATCGTGCCGGACCCTTGCGGCGTCGAATACGTGACGTACTCGGCCTGGATGCGGGTGTCGTTCTTCGGAATCTGCTCGGCCCACGCGTAATTCGGCCGCAGGGCTTCGAGCATCGCCGTCGACGTCAACCCGCCCACGGCGTATTTCGCGGCGCGGTCGAGAAATTCGCGCCGGCCGATGCTTCCGTGCACGTATCCGTCGAACAGCTCGAGTACTTCCGGCGGGAAATCAGCCGCGGTCTTTCGGTCCATCGTGCCCCTCCTTCCGAGCCGTTAACAGGACTGCAGCCCGCAGGCTTCCGCGAGCAGTTCATAAGATCGATGGCGCGCCGCGGGATCGTGTGTCCACGTCACCACGACGAGTTCGTCGAGCGCGAGTCGCTGTGCGATGTCCTGAAGTCGATGCGCCACATCCTCGCCCGTGCCGACGAGCGCCTTGCGGCGCAACGCTTCGATCGTCGCCCGCTCGTTTTCCGTATAAGCGTACGTGGCCGCGAATTCCGGCGTCACGAGCGGCTTGCGCAAACCTTTTTCGAATCCGACGCGCCAGAATTCACGCGTCCGCAGAAGCTTGCGCGCTTCGGTCTCCGAGTCGGCCGCCAGCGCCCAGACGCAGATCGTCGCGCGTGGCGTGGGATAGCGCGCGCTCGGGCGGTAATGGTCGCGGTACAGCGCGAGCGCTTCTTCGACGCCGCGGCCCTCGGTGAAGAAGTACGCGAACGCGTACGGCAGCCCGAAATGCGCCGCCAGCCGTGCACCGTAATCGGAGCTGCCGAGGATCCACAGCTCGGGGCTCGTGGGGCCGGTCGGATGCGCCGCAATGCCTGCGAACGGGTGGCCGCCATCGAGCGGTTCGTTCGTGACCCAGGCACGCAGTTCATGCACCTGGCGGGGAAATTCGTCGGCCGCGTTGGCGTACGGATTGAGCGCCAGGGCCGTGAGGCGGTCCGATCCTGGCGCGCGACCGACGCCGAGGTCGATGCGTCCC
Organism: Acidobacteriota bacterium; assembly: GCA_046765855.1. Lineage (GTDB taxonomy): Bacteria > Acidobacteriota > Vicinamibacteria > Vicinamibacterales > 2-12-FULL-66-21 > JAICSD01. The sequence goes on from JBKPSE010000062.1 coordinate 2,744, forward strand.
GGAGCGATCGCCTCGAGGACGCGGAACTGCTCGGCGACCTTGAGTGCCGCGTAATGCGGCAGCATGACGCCGGCGCTACCGACGCGGATGCGCGACGTCGTTGCGGCGATCGCGGCCATCAGCACTTCGGGTGCCGTTCCGACGATGCTGTCGCTCGCATGATGCTCGGACACCCAGTAGCGGTGGTAGCCGAGCGCTTCGCAATGTCGCGCGAGAGCGAGTGTCTCCCGAATGGCGACGTCCTGGCTGACGCCTTCCGCGGCCGTCGATTGATCGAGTACCGACAGCTTCACGTCATCGCGCCGCGCGAACGCTGCCGCCGGCGGAGGATCAAGGCGTCATGACGATCTTGATGCAGTCGTCCTGCTTCTTTGCGAACATCGCATAACCGTCGGGCGCCTCATCGAGTTTCATGTGATGCGTGATCACGAAGCTCGGGTCGATGTCGCCGCGCTCGATGCGCTCGAGCAGCGGTTTCATGTAGCGCTGGACGTGACACTGGCCGGTGCGCATCGTCAGCGACCGATTCATGAACGAGCCCATCGGGAACTTGTCGATGAAGCCGCCGTACACGCCGATCACCGAAACGGTGCCGCCGTTGCGGCACGCCATGATCGCCTGGCGCAACGCAAGCGGCCGGTCGGACTCGAGCATCAACGCCTGCTTGAAGCGATCGTAGGCATACATGAACCCAGGTGCGTGCGCTTCGGTGCCTACCGCATCGATGCAGGCGTCCGGGCCGACGC
>JBKPSE010000063.1:0-5829 GCA_046765855.1 Acidobacteriota bacterium
CGTTTTTTCATTCAACATGACGATCGAAGGCAGCGCGATGCCGGTCACCTATACCGGCACGGTGGAGAAGGACGGCAGCCTCAAGGGCGGGGTCAATTACGGCGACATGATGTCGGGCACGTTTTCCGCCGTGCGGAAAAAATAGCGGATATCCGGCGTCCGAGGATCGAGGGCCGGGGGTCGACGATCGTTTGCGGTTTGTCTACTCTCGCTCCTCGACCGATCAACGATAGCGCCAGCTCGTTTTGTCGGCGCCGGCGGGCGCGTACTTGTCGATCTGCTTCGTCATCTTCTCCAGCACCTCGGGCGCGCGCGGGCCCCAGCAGTGGGGCGCGCGGCGCTGGAAGACGATCTCTCCCATCTCACCCGGGTTGCCTGCCTTCTGCCAGAACGCGTTGAAGTTCTCGACCGCGTCGTTCAGATAGTACGAATCCATGTCGCCGACGTAGAGATTGAGTTTGTGGCCGACCTTGGGACCGAGCGTCGCCCAGCCGGTCTTCATCACTTCGAGCAGGTCGTATTTCTTCCACTTCTCGGCGACGGCGTGATCGATGACCCCTGTCTCCTTGTCCCAGATCCGCATCGGATACCCGTCCTTGCCGGCCGGCGAGAACGTCGCTTCCCAGATGTCCCACTGGCCGCCGGAGCGTGACTTGTCGCCGACCACGAGCTCGAAGTGGTTCTCGTCCTTCATCATCGAGACGATGTTGCCGTCGGGCCGGCGCTGCGTCGGACGATCGACTTTGATCCAGTCGTGCTCGGTGTAATAGGCATTGGCGTCTTTGTAAATGTTGACGATCTGGTGGTAGTTGAAGTCGACCGAGTCCGGACAGCTGGCAAACGAGCCGCCGTAGAAGTCCGGATAGAAGATCTGGTGCGCGGCGGCGATCCACCCGCCGGTCGACCCGCCCGAGAGCATGCGCGCCCACGGCTGGCGGATCACGCGGAACTGCGTCTCGATCGCCGGCACCAGCTCCTGCATGATCGCGTCGCCGTAAGGACCGTTGTTCTCGGAGTTCACCGCGTAGGAGTCGTCGTAATACGGCGAGGGATGCTGCAGCGTGACGTAGATGAAGCGCGGCGTCTCCGGCGCCAGCCAGAGCTTGTCGAAATCTCCACCGCGTCCGAATCCTCCCGCCGGGTTGAGCGAGAAGTGTCCCTGGATGTAATTCACGGGGTACTTGACGTCAGGATGTTTGTCATAGTCCTTCGGCAGCAGGACCGTCGCGCCGAGGAAGATCGGCTGCCCCCACCACTTCGTGAGGATCTGGCTCTGGATCTTGATCCGCTTGACCATGTCGGTGTCGGCGGGCGCTTTGATCGGCGCGATCGCCTTGTCGGCCACCAGCGCAATCTCGACGGTCGATGCGGGATCGACGCGCATCTTCACGGGATCGCCATAGAGGTTTCCCGGAGAGCGCTTCCAGTTCTGTCCCTCCCATTGGTCCATGTGCATCCACACCGTGTGGCCGTCGGCGCGCGGGAAACGCGTGTAGACGTTGACGAACGGCTGCACCCAGTATTCCCCTGGCGGCACGTCGGCGAGGCTGCGCAGCGGATGGCCGCGGTTGTCGCGCGTCAGGAAGACGGGCGTGCCTGGCTTCAGGTTCTCCACGAACGTCGAGAAGAGCGGCACTCCTTCCGGGTCGGTCTGCTCGATCGGCGTGCGCTGATTGTCCTTGCTGAGTGCGAGATAGACCATGCCCGTCACCGGCTGACTGCGCGCGCCCGGCGCGAACGAGATCCCGACGCGCAGCGCCGCCGCAGGGGTTTGCGCCGTCATGCGAATGGCGCCGAGCCCGGCCGATATCGACAGACCGAGTGCTATGACAATCCGCGTCCGCGCGTGCATCATGGTGCGAGTATGCTAGCGCAATGTTTCGGCTCGCCGGAGTGCTTCTGTTGATGGGCGCCATCGGCTTCCTGCCGCAGCGCAAGGGGACGCCTGCCGCGAAACCGCTGCTCTACGGCTATGAAGTCGTCCGTTCGTACCCGCACGATCGCGGCGCGTTTACCCAAGGCCTAATCGTCCGCGACGGCATGTTCTACGAGGGCACCGGCATGAACGGCCAGTCGGGCGTGCGCAAGGTTCGCATCGAAACCGGCGAGGTGCTGCAGAACAAGCCGCTGGACGCGGAGTACTTTGGCGAAGGGATCACGGAGCTCAACGGATCGATTTTTCAGCTCACGTGGAAGACGGAAGTCGGCTTCGTTTACGACGCGAAGTCCCTCGAGCGCACGCGTACCTGGACCTATAAGGGGGAGGGCTGGGGCCTGACCCACGACGGGACGCGGCTCGTCATGAGCGACGGGTCCGCGGTTCTCCGCTTCATCGATGCGGCGACGCTGAGCGAAGTCTCGCGTGTCACCGTGCGCGACGGAGCGACTCCGATCCTGAACCTCAACGAGCTCGAATACATCAAAGGGGAGATCTACGCCAACGTCTGGCAGACCGACCGCATCGTCCGCATCGATCCCAGGACAGGGCGCGTGACCGGCTGGATCGATTTGACCGGCATCCTTCCCCCGCGCGAACGCGTCAACGCCGACGTGTTGAACGGGATCGCCTACGACGCGTCAACCGATCGCCTGTTCGTCACCGGGAAATGGTGGCCCCGCGTGTTCGAGATCAGGCTCGTTCGACGGTGACGGAGACGCGACCCAGGGCGAGCGTCGAGTATCGAAGTGCTATTTCGCGGCGACCGGCCGGGTCGCGCGCCTGTGTTTGATGCGCCAGACTGTTGCCGCTGCAGCGAGAACCGCACACGCCTCCACGTAGACCTTCTCGGCATCGATGAAATCTATCGGCCGGTTCTGGAGCTTTGGATCGGCGATGATGCCGTGCGCGAAGAACACGATCGCGGCGGCATAAGTGGTGAAGTGAATCGGCTTCCACCAGTGCCGGCCGATCGCCGAACGAACCGGCTTGAGCGAGCTGACGACCACGATCAGCACGAGATAGAAACCCAGCGCCCCGAGGTTGTTCGAGAACGGCTGCACCGGCGATTCGATCGGGACGAGCACGTCGTAGAGGCGGAAGCGCGGCTCCGACGAGAACAACAGCGCCCCGGCGTGCACCGCCACCGCCGCGAGCGAAATGTAGCCGGTCCAATTGTGGAACGTGAACAGCTTGACGCGCTGGCGCGGCCAGCGCCGCATCGGATTGTACCCGACCGACAGCAGCAGCCCGAGCAGCAGGTTCAGCGTCAGCAGCCCGACCGCCGCGAGCGCGACCGTTCCGGAGAATTCGACGGCAGACATCTCCGCATCCTACGCCGTCGAGCTCGGCTCCGCTTACCGATGCGATAGGCTGGCGTGAACGTGACCGTGATTCGCGAGCGCAAGATGCAGACGGCTCGAGGCGAGACGGCGTGGATCGAGGCGGGCAAGGGTTGGCCGGTCATCCTGCTGCACGCGTTTCCATTCAGTGCCGACATCTGGCGCGCGCAACTCGAACGCGTGCCGGCCGGGTGGCGCTTCATCGCGCCGGACCTGCGCGGCTTCGGCCAGTCGCCGCTCCCTGCAGGCGAGCGGCGCGCGACGGTCGACGATTACGCCGCGGACGTCTTCGCGCTGATGGACGGGCTCGCGATAGACGACGCGGTGATCGGCGGACTGTCCATGGGGGGTTACGTCACCTTCGCCATGTTCCGTCAGGCTCCGATGCGCTTCACCGGGATGGTGCTTGCCGATACGAAGGCGGGCGCCGACACGCCGCAGGCACGCGAGGGACGGGTGGCGTTGCGCAAGACGCTGGCAGTCGAGGGACCAGCCGGCGTCGCCACTGAGATGCTGCCCAGGCTGCTGTCCGCGAACGCGGATCCCGATGTCGTCAGCCGCGCGCGCGCCTGGATCGAAGCGCAGTCGGCCGACGCGATCGATATCGCGCTGCGTGCGCTGATGGATCGGCCGGACTCGACGCCCGATCTGCCGCGCATCGCCTGCGCCGCGCTCGTCGTGGTCGGCGAGGAGGATGTCGTCACCCCCCTCGCCGACGCAGAAGCGATGCAGCGTGTGCTGCGGCGATCGACGCTGTCGGTGATTCCCGCTGCCGGGCATCTTGCCAATCTCGAGCAGCCGCAGGCGTTCTCGCTCGCGCTCGTCGACTTTCTGCGGTCCGCGCTATGATCGTGGCATGCGTGGCGTGGCCGCTGCCGTGTTTCTCGTCCTCTTCCAGCAATTCACTCCCGCTCCCGGCGCGGAACTCCTGCACCGGCCGTTCGATCAGATTCTCGATGTCAACGTGCGGGACGGTCTCGTCTACTACCGCGCGCTCAAGAGCGATCGCGGCCGACTCGATCGCTACGTCGCGTCGCTGAACGTCCCGGCGGCGACCTACCAGGGCTGGTCGAAGGCGCAGCAGATGGCGTTCTGGGTCAACGCCTACAACGCGTTCGTGCTGCAGACGGTGATCAACCACTACCCGCTGAAAGGGAACATCAAGCAGATCCCGGGCGCCTTCGATCGCAACAGCTTTCGCGCCGCCGGACGAACCGTCACCCTCGATCAGATCGAGAAGACGATCCTCCCGGAATTCAAGGAGCCGCGCTTGTATCTCGCGCTCGGCCGCGGCGCGATCGGCAGCGGCCGCCTGCGGAGCGAGGCCTACACGGCGGAACGGCTCGACAAGCAGCTCGCCGAGATCCAGGCCGAGTTCGTCTCGAATCGGCATCTGTTCACGGTCGATCGGCTGGCCAATCAGATGTCGGTGACGCCGATTCTCAGCTGGCGCGAAGCGGACTTCGTCGCGGCCTATGCCGACAAGGCGGATCCGATCTTCGCGCAGCGGTCCGCGATCGAGCGCGCGATCATCGCGTTCGTATCACCCCACCTGCTGCCGCTCGAGAAGGAGATGGTCAGGAAGAACGAGTTCCGCATCGTCTTCCACGAGATGGACTGGAAGCTGAACGACCTCACCGGCGGTCGAGGCGAATAGTGATCGAAGCGCAGCGGCCGACGAAGCGGCCGCATACCGCGGAGCGCGCGAGCGGCCGGAGGAAACCGCCGCGCGGCGGCGGCTTCGAGCACCACGAATGGATCTGAGCCTGACCGACAAAGTCGCGATCGTCACCGGGTCCAGCCGCGGGCTCGGCCTGGCCAGCGCGCGCGCGCTCGTCGCCGAAGGCTGCCGCGTCTGCGTGTGCGCGCGCGGCGCCGAGCAGCTGGCGGAAGCCGCCCTCGAAGTCGAAGCCGCCGCCAGGCGCCCCAACATGGTGAAGGCCGTCCAGGCCGACGTGTCCACCACCGCCGGCGTCGAGCTCGTGATTGCCGCCACGGTAGAAGCGTTCGGCGGTCTCGACGTGCTCGTCAACAACGTCGGCCGCGCCGCCGGATCGGATCTGCTCGGGACCAGCGATGCGGAGTGGCAGGCCGCGTTCGACGAGACGCTGTTCCCCGCGATTCGCGCGTCGCGCCTGGCGGTGCCGCACATGAAGCAGCGCGGCGGCGGCGCCATCATCATGATCGCCTCGATCTACGGCCGCGAGGCCGGCGGACGCATGACTTATAACGCGGTGAAGGCGGCGGAGATCAGTCTGGCCAAGGCGCTGGCGCAGCAGCTCGCGCCCGCCAACATCCGCGTCAACAGCGTCGCGCCCGGATCGATCATGTTTCCCGGAGGCTCGTGGCACAAACGCCAGCAATCCGATCCCTCCGGCATTGCCGAGATGATCAAGCGCGAGCTGCCGTTCGGCCGCTTCGGGCGTCCCGACGAAATCGGCAACGTGGTCGCCTTCCTCGCTTCACCGCGCGCCTCCTGGATCAGCGGCGCGTGCATCGTCGTTGACGGATGCCAGAGCCGGAGCAATATCTAGGCAATCGAGCGTTCGG
>JBKPSE010000064.1:0-2968 GCA_046765855.1 Acidobacteriota bacterium
GGTCCGCCGGGCGGAGCGCCATTTCCGCCGGTCGATCCCACAGCACGATGCGTTCACCCTGACCGGATCCACGCTGCAGGCCGTGGGTGGCCAGTCCCTCGGCGACCAGAATTACCGCGAAAGGATTCGGCGCCGGACGAATGACGGCGCGCGAGAGGTCGATGCCGCGCGCGGTGAGCGCGTCGCGGATGAACTCGCCATTGCCGTCGTTCGAGATCGTTCCGATGTAGGAGGTCTTCAGCCCCAGCGCCGCGCATCCCGACAGCGTCGTCGCCGTTTGTCCGCCCGGCGAACGCTCGTGGCCGCTGATGCGCAGCTTCGACAGCGGCCCGTCCGCCGTCGGGTACTCAGGCAGCCGGTAGACGAAGTCGGTGGAATTCGCACCGACGCCGACGACGTCGAAGGACTTCGCGCTCAGGGCTTATCTCACGGCTCAGAGCTTCGGACCGACGGCCAGGTCGGCGTGATACTCCTGCAACGAGCGGACGGTGACGCCTTCCGTGTTCAGCGCGCGGATGGCATAGACCGCTGCTGCCGCGCCGGTCAGCGTCGTGATGCAGGGAACCTGCTGCATCATCGCCGTGCGCCGCACGAACTTGTCGTCGAAGAACGACTCGCGCCCGAGCGGCGTGTTGATCACCAGCTGAATCCGCTGATTCAGGATCTCGTCGCCGACGTGCGGACGCCCTTCGTTGACCTTGAAGACGATGTCCGCATCGATGCCGTGGGCGCGGAGGAAGTTGGCGGTGCCGCGCGTCGCCACCAGATCGAAGCCAAGGCCTTTCAGATCGCGGGCAATCTGAACGACCGCCGGCTTGTCGTGATTGCTGACGCTGATGAAGACACAGCCTTTTTGCGGCAGCTTGACACCGGCGGCGAGCTGCGCCTTCGCGAACGCGCTGCCGAAGCTCATCGATCCGCCCATCACTTCGCCGGTCGATTTCATCTCGGGACCGAGAATGGTGTCGACGCCGGGAAAGCGCACGAACGGGAACACCGGCGTCTTGACGAATACGCCGGCGACCTGCAGGTCCTCCGTCAGGCCAAGCTGGGCAAGCGTCTTCCCGACCATGACTCGGGCCGCCACTTTCGCCAGCGGCACACCGGTCGCTTTCGACAGGTACGGGACGGTGCGCGAGGCGCGCGGATTCACCTCGAGGACGTAGACCGTATCTTCCTTGATCGCGAACTGCGTGTTCATCAGGCCTATGACGTTCAAGGCCCGGGCGATGCGCCGCGTGTAGTCGCGAATCTGTTCGAGATGCCGCGCCGCGACGCGGTACGGAGGGACGACGCAGGAGCTGTCGCCGGAGTGGATGCCCGCTTCCTCGATGTGTTCCATGATGCCGCCGATGACGACAGCACCGGTCGCGTCCGCGACCGCATCGACGTCGAGCTCGACCGCGTCCTCGAGGAACTTGTCGATCAAAACAGGACGCTCGGGGGATGCCTGCACCGCCGTCGTCATGTAGCGATCGAGCGCCGCCGTGTCATAGACGATCGCCATCGCGCGTCCGCCGAGCACGTAGGAGGGACGGACTACCAGCGGAAAGCCGATCTTGAGCGCCGCCTCGCGCGCCTCTTCGGGCGAGGTTGCGGTGCCGCTGGGCGCCTGCGGAATCCCCAGGTCCCACAGCAGCTTGGAGAAACGTTCGCGATCTTCCGCCAGATCGATGGAATCCGGCGACGTGCCGAGGATCTTCACGCCGGCGCGCTGCAGCGGCAGCGCGAGCTTCAGCGGCGTCTGTCCGCCGTACTGCACGACAACCGCGACGTCGCCGCCCCCTTCCTGCTCGCGCGCGATGATTGCCGACACGTCTTCGAACGTCAGCGGCTCGAAATACAAGCGATCGACGGTGTCGTAGTCGGTGGACACCGTCTCGGGATTGCAGTTGATCATGACGGTCTCGAAACCGTCGTCGCGCAGGGCAAAAGCCGCGTGCACGCAGCAGTAATCGAATTCGATTCCCTGCCCGATGCGATTAGGACCGCTGCCGAGGATGACCACTTTCTGGCGCGCCGTCGGTTCGGCCTCGCACTCGTTCTCGTAGGTACCGTAAAGGTATGGAGTGAAGGATTCGAACTCCGCCGCACAGGTGTCGATGCGCTTGTAGGCGGGCTTCAGGCCCTGCTCCGTTCTCGCGGCCCGTACCGCCTCTTCGTCGGCGCCCAGCATGCTGCCCAGCTGCCAGTCGCCGAAGCCGGCGCGTTTCAGCGAGCGCATCAGATCGGGCGAGATGCCGCGCAAGCCGACCAGGGTCGCCTGCGTGCGCAGTTCGACCAGCTGCTGGAACTGGGTCAGGAACCAGCGGTCGATCCTGGTGAGCCGGTGGATCTCCTCGAGCGCCCAGCCGCGCTCGAAGGCGCGGAAGAGCGCCCACATCCGCAGATCGTTCGGCACCGCCAGCGATCGCTGCAGCGCGCTGTCGTCGTCTTCCGCCTCGACAGCCGCGGTGGCGTTGATGCGTCCGCCGCTCTTCGCGAACAGCATGTTGCCGCGCCCGAGCTCGAGCGAGCGGAACGCCTTCATGAAGGCTTCCTTGAACGTCCGCCCGATCGCCATCACCTCGCCGACCGATTTCATCTGCGTCGTCAGCGTCCGATCGGCGCGGGGAAACTTCTCGAACGCCCAGCGCGGCACCTTGACGACGATGTAGTCGATGGTGGGCTCGAATGACGCCGGTGTCAGGCGCGTGATGTCGTTCGGAATCTCGTCGAGCGTGTAGCCGAGCGCCAGCTTCGCCGCGATCTTCGCGATCGGGAACCCTGTCGCCTTCGACGCGAGCGCGGAAGAGCGCGACACGCGCGGGTTCATCTCGATCACGACAATGCGGCCGTCGTCGGGATTGATGGCGAACTGGATGTTCGAGCCGCCGGTCTCGACCCCGACGCGCCGGATGATCCGCCGGCCGATATCGCGCATGCGCTGATACTCGCGATCGGTCAGCGTCAGCGCCGGGGCGACGGT
>JBKPSE010000065.1:0-5241 GCA_046765855.1 Acidobacteriota bacterium
ATCAAGCTCGGGGCCGGCACCCTCTACCGCTCGGTGCAGCGGATGCTCGAGCAGGGCCTGATCAGCGAGGCGAGCTCGCGCCCCGCCCCGGAGCTGGACGACGAACGGCGCCGCTACTACCGGATCACGCCATTCGGGCGCGTGGTCGCCAAGGCCGAGGCGCGGCGGCTGGCGCAGATGCTGAAGCTCGCGCGCGCCAGCGGCCTCGCCCCTGGAAAACTCTGAACATGCGAATCTATCGCGCACTCCTCCACCTCTATCCCTCGTCGTTCAGAGCCGAATACGGCGCGGAAATGGCGGCGATTTTTCGTCGCCGTCTGCGCGACCTGGGTCCGCTCGGACGCGCCGGCTTGTTCGCCGCGGCTGCTGCCGAGATCGCGGTCAACGCCGCGATCGTTCACTGGGACATCCTGCGCCAGGATCTGCGCTACAGCGCCCGGACGCTGTCACGCGCCCGCGGGTTCGCGCTCACCGCCATCCTGATCGTCGGCATCGGGATCGGCGCCAACGTCGCCGCCTTCTCGCTGACCGATTTCGTGTTGCTGCGGCCGCTGCCGTTTCCGGATCCGGATCGTCTCGTCACCGTCACCGCGCGGATGCCGACCTATCCACGGATGGAAATGTCCCCCTCGAACTATCGCGACTGGAAGGCGGCGGCCACCTCGTTCAGCGCCTTCGGCGTCCACACGCCCGCGTCCGCCAATCTCGTCGGCGGCGGCGAGCCGCTGCGGCTCGATGGCGCCGCGGTCACCGTCGACGCCCTCGACGCGCTGGCCGTGCAGCCGGTGCTCGGCCGGCGCTTCTTCAATGGCGAGGATGCGGTCGGCGCGCCGGCAACCGTCCTGCTCAGCGACCGTGTGTGGCGCAGCGTCTTCGGCAGCGATCCCGCAATCGTCGGCCGCAAGATCGTGCTCGACGACATTCCGCGCGAGGTCATTGGCGTGATGGGCGCCGACTTCGCCTTCCCGTCGCGCCGGATCGACTTCTGGATCCCGCTCTCGTTTCCGCCAAGCACCTACGTCGACCGGACGAACACCTATCTTCGCGGCATCGCCCGACTCAAGCGGGGCGTCACGGTCGAAGCGGCGCGGCAGGAGATGGAAGTGATTGCCGCGCGATCGCGCGCGCTCTACCCGAAAGAGAATGAGAACGTCGCGACCGCCGTCAATCCGCTCCACGAGGAATCGATTCGCCAGTCACGCGTGATGGTCCTGGCGCTGAACGCGGCGGCGTTCTGCGTGCTGCTGATCGTCTGCGCCAATCTCGCCAACCTGCTCCTCGCGCGCGCCCTCGCGCGCCGGCAGGAGCTCGCGCTGCGCACCGCGCTCGGCGCCGGGCGGGAGCGGTTGGCGCGTCAGCTCTCAACCGAGAGCCTGCTGCTCGCGATCGTCGGTGGCATCATCGGCGTCGCGCTGGCGCGCTCGATGGTGCCGATGCTGTGGAAGCTGGTGCCTGCCGCACTGCCGACCGCCTCGACGCCGGGAATCGACCTTCGCGTCATGCTGTTCGCGGCGCTGCTCACGACGCTGACGGCGGTGGCATTCGGACTCGCGCCGATGCTGCGCGGACGGGCCGGCGACGCAAGCGAACTGCGCGAAGGCCCGCGCACGACCGGCGGCCGGCGGGAACGCCTGCGCGGCGTCCTGGTCGCCGCGGAAGTCATGGCGTCGATCGTCCTGCTCGTTGTCACCGGGCTGCTGATCCGCGCGCTCTGGAACATCCAGCACACCGATCCGGGGTTCCGTCCGGAGGGTGTTCTCACGCTGCGGACAACGCTGCCGCTGCCCAAATATGCGGTCACCTCGCGGCGGTTCGCGTTCTACGAGCGCGTGCTCGGCGAGATTCAGGCGCTGCCCGGCGTGCAGCGCGCTGCCTACATCACCGCGCTGCCGATGGTTGCGCGCGGCGGCATCTGGCAGGTGACGATCGCCGGCGCGCCGCCGGCAAAATACGGCGAACAGACGGTGAGCGTGCGCTTCGTCACGCCAGGCTTCTTCGAGGTGATGCGGATTCCGCTCCGCAGCGGCCGCGACGTGGCCGACAGCGACACGATGGACAGCGAAGCCGTCGCGGTGGTCAGCGAGAGCTTCGCGCGGCGCTACTGGCCGGAGCAGGACCCGATCGGACGCGGCTTCAACGTGACATTGGCGGACCGCAAGGTCGTCGGCGTCGTCGGCGACATCCGCGTTCGCGGCCTCGAGGGACCAAGCGAACCGCAGGTCTACCTGCCCTACCGCCAGGTCGCCGACAACTGGTTCCCGACCTACGTGCCCAAGGATCTGGTGGTGCGCTCGTCGCTGCCGCTCGACCAACTCGTTCCCCTCGTGCGCCGGGCGATTCATGCCGCCGATCCGCAGCAGCCGATCGCCGATGTCCGGCCGATGAACGAGATCATCGAAGCGGAAACCGCGTCGCGGGCCCTGCAGGTACGCGTGCTGGGCGGTTTCGCGTTCGTCGCATTCCTGCTTGCCGCGATTGGCATCCACGGCGTGCTGTCGTTCGCCGTCTCCCAGCGAACGCCGGAGATCGGCGTCCGCGTCGCGCTCGGCGCGCAGCGCGGCGACATCCTCGCAATGGTGCTGAAACAGGGTGTGCTGCTGGTGTGCGCGGGAATGATCCCCGGACTGGCTCTCGCCTACGCCGCCGGGCGATGGCTCGACTCCTTATTGATAGGCGTCACGCCGGGCGACGCCTTGACCTTCACCGCCGCCGTCGCACTCACCGCGCTGATGGCCGTCGTGGGCACGCTGCTGCCGACGCTGCGCGCGATGCGTGTCGATCCAATCATCGCCATGCGCAGCGACTGAGACCCTCACGATCGTACGGTTGCGCCCGCGCTCGAGACTGAGCGGGATCTGCATGTCGAACGTGCACTAGGCGATCCGTTTGCGGCTTCTCGCAACCGCGAGAGCCAGTACGACCGTGCCCCAGGCAGCCAGTGCGGCGGCCTGGGGCCACAACAAATCCAGCCCGATTCCCTTCAGGAATATTCCACGCACGATGACCAGGAAATAACGCAGCGGGATCAGATAGGTCGCGTACTGAATGATCCGCGGCATGTTCTCGATCGGGAAGATGAATCCCGACAGATAAATCATCGGCGTCAGGAAGAAGAAGGTCGCGGTCATCATCGCCTGCTGCTGCGTATCCGACACGGTCGAGATGAACAGACCGAGGCCAAGCGTGCAGATGACGTAGAGCAGGCTGGTCGCGAGCAGCAGCGACAGGCTGCCGCGAAACGGCACCTCGAACCAGAACACCGCCACCGCGGTCACGAGCAGCACGTCGACAAAGGCGATAACGCCGTAAGGCAGCAGCTTGCCGACAATCAGCTCCCAACGGCGCAGCGGTGTCACATTGAGCTGCTCGAGTGTCCCCAGCTCTTTCTCGCGCACGATGGCCATTGCCGCCAGATTCGCGGTGACCAGCAGCAGCAGGAGCGCGAGCACGCCGGGAATCATGAAAAAGCGGCTCTCCAGCTGCGGATTGAACCAGACGCGGATCCGCAGGTCGATCGCAGGCGGCGGCGAGGTGCGTCCGTCCGATCCCGAAGGCAGACCCACCAGTTCGCCGGCATACTCGCCGAGGAGCGCCGTCGCATATCCCAACGCGACAGTGGTCGAATTCGAATCCGATCCGTCGGCGACGACTTGAATGGCGACCGGCTGCGCCTCGTTCACCGCGGCCCCGTATCCCTGTGGAATGGCGAGCGCGATCCAGGCATCGCCGCGCTGAAGGTAACGATCCACGTCGCGAACCGTGGAGACGGTATCGATGACGGTAAAATTCCGCGAGGCATCGAAGCGGGCTATCAAGTTTCGGCTTGCCGGCGAGCGGTCGCCGTCCGCGACGACGACGGGCACGTCTTTCACGTCGGTGGTCGCCGCATAGCCCAGCATCGTCAGCTGAATGATCGGCGCGACGATCACGATGCCGAACAGGCGCGGATTCTGGCGCAGCTCGAGGAACTCCTTGCGAATCAGGTTGAGCAGACGCTGTTTGCCGGCGGAAGCTTTCGCGAGGGCGGGCATCAGTGCTTCTCCCGCGCCAGCCGCACCGCGGCCAGCGTCAACATCGCAAGGGCATAGATGGAGAGCGCCAGCATCTGCGGCCAGAGCAGGGCGATTGGCGTCCCCTTGAGCACGATGCCGCGCAGCGCGATGAGAAAATAGCGCGCCGGCACGACGTATGTGACCAGCTGCAAAGCCTGCGGCATGCTCGAGATCGGAAAGATGAAGCCGGACAGCATCAGCGTCGGCAGAAAGGACGTCAGCATCGCCGCCTGAAAGGCGACCTGTTGCGTTTCCGCCGCGGTGGAAATCAGGAGGCCGGTGCCGAGCGCGCCGGCGATGAACAGCGAGAGCGCCGCCAGCAGCGACAGCCAGTTGCCGCGCATCGGCAGGCCGAACAGGACCATTGCGGCCAGAATAATCAGCGCGGCGGAAGCAAGCGAGATGAAGAAGTAGGGAATGCTCTTGCCGACCACGAACGAAAACGTGTCAATCGGCGCCATCCTGACCTGCTCCATCGTCCCGCTCTCCTTCTCCCGCACGATCGAGAGGGCGGTGGAAATGACCGCGGTGATCATCAGGATGTAGGCAATCAGTCCGGGAACCAGGAACAACGTGCTGCGAAGCTCCGGGTTGTACCAGATGCGCGGCTCGACGGAAATCAACGGGGCGGGCGGCACCTGCGACGTGGAGAGCGCGGCGCCGACACTGCGGGCGATGTTGCCGGCGTAGCCCATCACTGTCGTGGCGGTATTGGCGTTGTCGCCGTTGATCAGCAGCTGCACCTGCGGCGCACGTCCGTTCGCCAGATCGCGGCCGAACCCTTCCGGAATGATCAGCGCCGCGCGTGCGGTATTCAGGTTGAGCAGGCGATCGACGTCCGCCGGCGTAAATACGTCGGCGACGCGATCGAAGTAGCCGGAATTCACGAACGCGGAGATGAGCGCGCGGCTTTCGGTGGTGGCATCGCGGTCCTGCACCGCCAGGGCCACGTGGCGGATATCCCAGTTGAGCGCGTAGCCGTAGAGGAGCAGGAAGAACGCGGGCACGAAGACGATCGTCGTCAACGTGCGCCGGTCGCGCGAGATCTGACGCAGCTCCTTGCGATATACGGCCAACGCTTTGGTCATTCTTTAACCGAGGGGCTTTGCCCCTCGGACTCCCCTACACGCTCACTCGCGGGGGCCCCATGCCCCGCTCCGTTCGCGTGGCTCACTCGCACCGCTCGTTC
>JBKPSE010000066.1:0-8284 GCA_046765855.1 Acidobacteriota bacterium
CTTCCAAGCAGCGGATTCTCGCGGAGCTCTCGAGCAGGCTCGAAATAGCGCCGCCGCAAGTTCCGCCGGCACGATTCGCCCCGATGACCTGGGACGACGTTCGCCGCTGCGAGCGCGCGGGCGTGACGTTCGGGCCTCACACCGTGAGCCATCCGATTCTCTCTCGCGTCGACGCTCCAACTGCGGCCTTCGAGGTGCGCGAGTCATGGCTGCGAGTTCGCGCAGAGACGCGTGCGGCAGTGCCGGTCTTCTGTTATCCGAACGGCAGCGCGCCGATGTTCGGCGCGCGCGAGGTCGCGGCGGTCAAGGAATGCGGGCTGCGCGCCGCGGTGACGACGACGCCGCGGCACGTGACGCGCAAGCAGTACGTGGCCGCTCCCGATGCGCCGTTTCTGCTGCCCCGCTTCGCCTACTACGACGATCTTCCGCACTTCGCGCAGATGGTCAGCGGCGTCGAGTGGATGAAATCGATCGCGCGCGCGATCGCGCCGGGAGGCCGCCGTTCCCGATGAAGGATGCGAGCATCCGTCCCCTGAGTGAAGTCTCACGGGATTCGGTGGAGCGCTACCTTCTCAGCCGCGGCAGCCGTTCTGAGATGATCGCGTGGAAGTATTTCGACGCAAGGTTCAACCGCGGCCGCGAGCGCGGCCTCGTCTGGCTGCATCGCGGCGAAGTGCGCGGGTTCATCGGGCTCATCCCCTACCGCCTTCGCAGCGGAGAGACGTTCACTGACGCGGTCTGGACCTGCGACTGGTCGATCGAGGATCCGCGGCGGAGTCCCGGCATGGGAATCGTGATTCTGCGCGCCGCAATCGACGCCGCCCCGATGGCGACGTCACTCGGCGGCAACGAGTTGACGCGCGCGCTGCTGCCGCGAATCGCCGCGCAGACGATCGAGAACGCGGGCGTCGTGTTCGTCCTGCCCCTCCGCCTCGGCCATCTCCTCGAGAAAGTCGATCGGCGGGTCGCGCGCTTCGCGTCCGCGGTCCCGGCGCTCGCGGGGACGCCGCTCGCGTCGATTCCGCTGCCGCGGCGCGCCGCCGGAACCAGCCCGGGGGTGAAGGTCGTCCCGGGCGTGTCGCGCGAGCTCGAACCAATCGTGGCCCAGCGTCAGGATGGCGCGTCATCGCCGGTTTACGACTTCGAATATGTGGATTGGCAATGCGGGCGCTGTCCGGAAATCGAGGCGTGGACGTGCCTTGCCGCCGAAACGGGCGGTGAGCCATCTGGCGCGATAGTCTTTCGCAGGCGCAGCGCGCCTGCGCATTGGCGCATGGTCTGGTGGGTGGGACCCTCCGAGGGGCCGCAGGCGGCAGCCGTGCTCAGCTCCGCCGGCGCGCTCGTGCATCAGCGTTCCGGAGTGTCGCTTTCAGTGCTCGTCTCGGCGGCCGATGACCGGAAGGCGGCGCTGCTGCAAGCGCACGGCTTCGTGAGGGAGCGCGGCGGCCACCCGCTGTACGTGAGCGTCGCCGATCGCGCCAGGGGGTTCACTCCGCTGCACGATGTCCGGGGGCTCAGCTTCCTGGACACCGACCTCGCGCATTTGCCATGAAGTATCGGAAACGAGAAGGAGAGACATGGCCGTCGCATTGGAACCGGTGATCGCGGAGGTCCTCAAGATCCCGATCGGTTCGGTCACCGACGATCTCGAGTTCAACGGCGTGGCGGAGTGGGATTCGCTCAACCACGTCAACCTGATGCTCGAGCTGGAACGCGTTTACGACGTCGCCATCGGAGAGGAAGAGATGGTCGATCTCACCAGCGTGCGCGCGATCAGACGGTTTCTCGCGCAGCATCACGCCGCCGGCAGCAGGCCCGAGTGACGATGGATCGCAGCGATGCCCGTTCGCTTCGCACCGATTTTCTGATCCACGCCGCGCGTCATCCGTCGGACGTGGCGCTGGAGGTGTCCGGAAGCTCGATTCAGTACGGAGAGCTGTCCGAGAAGGCGCGAGCGTGGGCCCGGGTGCTCGTCGAAGCCAAAGGCGGCCGGCTCGATCGCGTCGGCGTGTTCGCGTATCGCAGTACGACGGCCTACACCGGGGTTCTCGCAGCGCTGTGCAGCGGGGCCACGTTCGTGCCGCTCAATCCCACATTCCCGGCCGCACGCACGCGGCAGATGCTCCGGCGCGCGGAGCTCGATGCGGTCATCGTCGACAAGGCGGCCGCGGCGCAGCTCCCGGAAGTCCTGGACGGCATCAGCCCAACTCCTCTTCTGTTGCTCCCCGATGCCGGCACTGACGTTCCTGCCGGTCTTCGCCAGGGTGCGGTTCGGTCCGAAGACCTCGATCGCGCCGCGCCGCTCGCGGAGCTGCCTGCAACCGTCCCCGAGGACCTCGCTTATCTTCTATTTACCTCAGGCACGACCGGAGAACCGAAAGGGGTCGGCGTCACCCACGGCAACGCCCTGCATTTCCTCGACGTCATGTCGCGGCGCTACGGCCTGACCCGCGACGATCGGCTGTCGCAGACGTTCGACCAGACGTTCGATCTCTCGGTGTTCGACATGTTCATGGCCTGGCGAGCGGGAGCCGCTCTGTGCGTGCCGAGCAGGATCGACATGATCGCGCCCGCGCGCTTCGCTGCCGCGCACCGTTTGACGCTGTGGTTCTCGGTGCCATCGGTCGTTGCACTGATGATGAAGAAGAACCTGCTGCGCCCCGGCAGCATGCCTCTGCTGCGCTGGAGCCTGTTCTGTGGCGAGCCGCTGCCGCGCGCGAGCGCCGACGCATGGCAGGCCGCCGCGCCGAATTCGATCGTCGAGAATCTGTTCGGACCGACCGAGCTGACCATCGCCTGCACGGTCCACCGCTGGAGCCCGGCCTCCGCGCGCGGCGATCTCGTGCACGATCTCGTCCCCATCGGCCGCCCCCTCGACGGCCTCGGCGCGATCCTCGTGGACGACGCGCTTCAGCCGGTAGCGGCCGGAGAACCGGGAGAGCTCTGCGTCTGCGGTCCACAGACCGTCCCAGGCTACTGGCAGGACCCGGGCCGCACCGCGGAGCGGTTCGTGCAGCTGCCGATTTCTCCGTTCGAGCAGCGGCGGTTCTACCGCACCGGCGATCGAGTGGTCGCGCTGCACGACGGCGCCTACGCCTACATCGGGCGCACCGATCATCAGATCAAGGTTCTGGGCTTCCGCGTCGAGCTCGCCGAGATCGAGGCGGTGCTCGGACGCGGCCGCGGCGTCGTGCAAGCGGTCTGCGTCGGCTGGCCGATTGAGGACAGCCGGGCGACTGGGATTGCCGCGTTCGTGGCGGGCGCGAACGTCGATGCGGCGGAGCTGCTCGCGGACGCACAGGCGCGGCTCCCTGCCTACATGGTGCCGCGCGAAATCCTGCTGGTGGACGAGTTCCCGCTGAACGCGAACGGCAAGGTCGATCGCAACGCGCTGCTGGCGCGGCTGCGGGAGCGCGACGCCGCGGGTCCCGGCGTCACAGGAGCGAGGTGATCGAGCCGACGGCGGATTTCGCGGGCTTCGAACGCGAGTTCCTGGATCTCGAGTCGGCCGCCTCGCTGCCCTACACCCGCTTCACGTATGGTTCGGCGTCGCTGGCCGAACGCGTTCGCCATCTTCTCTTCAGCCGCGGTATCGGCGAGTTCGCACCTCCTGCCGGGAAGCTGCTCATTCTCGACACGCAGCCGGCAGGGATGGTCGCCTGCCTGTCCGGGGCTGCGCTCAAGCGCGCTCGACTTGCGGCGGGTGCGGCCCTCGTCAGATCGCGCATCCTCGAGGAGCCAGCCGTGTCACGGCGCATTCAGCTCGCGGGAACGACGCTTCTCAAGCCGGAGGCGGACGACTTCTACCTCAGCCGCATCGCAGTGGCCGACGCGTTTCGCGGTCGCGGCGTCGGATCCGCCCTGCTCGACTACGTACTCGCCGAAGCCGTGCGCACCCACTCGAAACGCTGCGTGCTGGAGGTCGCCCCCGAAGCCGCATCGGCGATCGCGCTTTACCGGCGTGGCGGCTTTGCGGAGATTGGCCGTGCCGCCGTCCACGATCCGGACAGCGGCCGCACCCTGGAATACGTTCACATGGAGCGGCCGCTGCCATAGCGCGCGCACGCGCCGCGGCCTGGATGCTATTTGAGCAGGGCGACAATCAGCGCGGCAACCGCGACGACAAGCGCCGCTCCGCCGGCCGCCAGCGCGTACGTCACGAGCCGCGCGCTCGCTTCACGCGACAGGATCCCCGCATCGATCGGCGAAGCCGCCTCCGGGGAGAAGAGCGACTGCCGCATCACCCGACGGGACGCGATCACATCCTGGATTCCGGCGTCGAAGTGACGCTGGTGGATCCGTTTCGCCGCGTCCGGGCCCGGTTCCGCGGCGGCTGCCAGCGCGGCTTTGAGCACGGCGTTGCGAATGTCGCCGCCGCTCACGTCGTAGGCGCGTGCCAGCGCCGCGAAATCCACGTCGGCGGCCAGCGGCGTCCGCACCGGATGGAGCTGTACGCGCCAGATCTGCTCGCGCTCCTCGACGCCCGGCATCTCGAACAGCACGTGCGTGCGAATGCGGCGCTCGAACGCCGGATCGAAGTTGGCGGCCAGGTTGGTGGCGAAGATCACCACGCCGTCGTAGCGCTCCAGCTCCTGGAGCAGCACGCTGATCGTCGTATTGGACTCGCGTTCGAAGCCGTGATGGACGGAGGTCGAGCGGCGCGACGCCAGCGCATCGGCTTCGTCGAACAACAGCACGGCGCGCTCTTCGCGCGCGCGGCGGAAGACCGCGGCGACGTTCTTCGGCGTCTCTCCCGCCCACAGCGACTCGAGCTCGGCGTAACGCACGAGCAGCAGCCGCCGCCCGAGCGCGTGGGCGATCGCCTCGGCGCAGATTGTCTTGCCGGTGCCGGGCGCGCCGGCGAAGTTGAACGCCAGGGCGAGGCCGGCGGGGTGCCGCTCACCAAGACCCCAGCGATTGAAGATGAGGTCATGCTGCGTGACCTGCGCCAGTGCCGTATCGAGCGCCCGCCTCGTCGCCGGCGGCAAAATGACATCGTCAAAGCTCCGCCGGGGGACGATCGTCTCGACGGCGCGGCGTGCGCCCGTGCCGAACAAGGCTGAGAAGGGATTCGGAGCCACGCGTGTACGGTATCGCCTCGCAGACACCGGATCAACCGTGGACGGCCGGGAGGCGGCGTCGAGCGCCCGTCCCGTCCAGGCCGCGCGGAGGCCTCTGCCGCGGTGACGCGTGCGGAATCCGGCAGCGGGGCGTATCATGGCCGCGGGCATGATCCGCGGCCGCACGATCAGGGTGCTGTTGACGCTTGGCGCCGCTACAACGCTGGCGATGAGCTTTGGCTGGCAGCTACACGCGCAGCGTCCGGGCTACACCGCGTCCTCCGCGAACTCGACCGCCCCGGCAACAGTAATCGAGGAATACTGCCTTTCCTGTCACGACGAGGATCACCGGAAGGGAGATCTCGCCCTCGACGCGATCCGCATGGACGCGATCGATCGCCATCCGGACGTCTGGGAGAAAGTCGTCCGCAAGCTGCGGGCGCGACAGATGCCGCCGATCGGACAGGATCGCCCGGCCGAGGCCGTCTATGAGGCACTGATCGCCTCGCTCGAGTCCTCACTCGATCGAGCGGCAGCCGCGCACCCGAATCCAGGACGCACCGCGACGCTGCGGCGACTCACCCGCACGGAATATCAGAACGCAATTCGCGATCTACTCGCCGTCGACGTCGATGCCTCGGCGCTGCTGCCGGCAGACGAGGCGAGCTACGGATTCGACAACGTCACGGTCGGCGATCTGCCGCCGACGTTGCTCGACCGCTATGTCAGCGCCGCCGAGAAGATCAGTCGCATCGCGGTGGGGCGCGCTTCGCGTTCACCGGGAGGAGAAACCTTCAGGATCCCCGCGGACCGTACCCAGGAAGATCACGTCGACGGGCTGCCGATTGGCACGCGCGGCGGCGCGCTCGTTCGCTACACGTTTCCGCAGGACGGCGACTACGAGTTTCAGATCCGTCTGATGCGGGATCGGGACGAGCACGTCGAGGGCCTCAACGAACCTCATGATCTCGAGATATCGCTCGACGGTGAGCGGGTCCAGCTTTTCACCGTACGGCCGCCGCAGCGCGAAGCGGGCGTCCCCGACACTGAACAGCCGTCGCACGACACCGTCGATCGCCACCTCAAGGTACGTATCGCCGTGGACGCCGGGCCGCACGCGATCGGGGTCGCGTTTCCGGCGAAGCCGTCGCTCCTGCTGGAAACGCCGCGCGAGCCGTACCACGCGCATTTCAATTCCTATCGCCATCCGAGAATTCAGCCGGCCATCTACTCGATCTCGGTGGTGGGTCCGTACGAACCGCGCGGCGCAGGGCGCACGCCGAGCCGCACGCGGCTGTTCGTGTCACGTCCGGCAACGCCGGCCGGAGAGCCACGCGCCGCGCGCGAGGTCCTGAGCGCCTTGGTGCGTCGCGCGTATCGGCGCCCGGTCACCGACGAGGACTTGCGCGGTCCGCTCGTGTTGTATGAAAAGGCGCGTGCGACGGACGACTTCGACGCGGCAATCGAAGCGGCAGTCGCCGGCGTGCTGGTCAGTCCCGAGTTTCTCTTCCGTGTCGAGCGGCAGCCGGCGGGCCTCCCGTCCGGGACCGTCTATCGCATCTCCGATCTCGAGCTGGCCTCACGGCTCTCGTTCTTCCTGTGGAGCAGCATTCCGGACGATGAGCTGCTGCACGTGGCGGCAAACGGAACACTGCATCAACCGGCCGTACTCGAGCGGCAGGTCCGCCGCATGCTGGCGGATGGCCGATCCGCAGCGCTGGTGAGCAACTTCGCGGCGCAGTGGCTGCGGCTTCGCAACCTCGACTCGATCACTCCGGACATGCGGTTGTTTCCCGACTTCGACGACAACCTCCGTCAGGCGTTCCGCCGCGAAACCGAATTGTTCATCGACGATATCCTTCGCCACGATCGCAGCGTCCTCGATCTGCTCAGCGCCGATTATTCGTTCCTCAACGAACGGCTGGCGAAGCACTACGGCATTCCCGGCGTTTACGGCACGCGCTTCCGTCGTGTCACGCTGCCTGCGGGCAGCTGGCGCGGTGGATTGTTGCGTCAGGGCAGCATTCTGACGGTCACGTCCTACGCGACGCGAACGTCGCCGGTGCTGCGAGGCAAGTTCATCCTGGACGCGCTGCTCGGCGTACCGCCGCCTCCGCCGCTTCCGGATGTGCCCGCCCTGAAGGACAACACAGTCGACGGCCGGCTGTCCGTCCGCGAGCGCCTGTCGGAGCATCGCAGCAACAAGACCTGCGCGCCCTGCCACAACCTGATGGATCCGCTCGGCCTCGCGCTCGAGCGCTTCGACGCGATTGGACGGCGGCGTGCGGCTGACGGCGGAACGACGATCGACGCGGCCGGCAGCCTGCCCGATGGTTCCACGTTCAGCGACGTCGACGGGCTCGAAGCCGCGCTGCGGCGGCGCCCGGAGCTCTTCGTCGGCACCGTCGCCGAACGGCTGCAGATCTACGCGCTCGGCCGCGGCATCGACTACTACGACGGGCCCGGCATTCGCGCGATCGTGCGCGCATCGCGGTCGCAGGGCTACAGGATCTCTTCGCTGATTTTCGGCGTGGTCAACAGTCCGGCCTTCCAGACGAGGATGTCGCGATGATCATTACCAGAAAGGCGCTGCCGCGGCGGACGTTCCTGCGCGGGATGGGCGCAGCCGTCGCGCTGCCGCTGCTCGACGCGATGGTGCCGTCCATGACTGCGTTCGCCCGGTCGCCGGCGCAGCCAGTGCGCCGCCTCGGCTTCGTCTACATGCCGATGGGCTGCGACCTGCCGCGATGGACGCCGCCGAACACCGCGAGTCTCACCGAGCTGTCGCCGACGCTGCAGTCCCTCCGCCCCGTCGTCGATCACCTGACGGTGATCTCCAACCTGGAGCTGAAAAACGCGTATCCCGGGACGCATGCCACGTCGAACGCGGCCTTTCTCAGCGCGGCGCGCGCGAAATGGACCGAGAGCACCGACTATTACCTCGGCACGACCGTCGATCAAATCGCGGCCAGGGAGATCGGACGCGAAACGATGCTGCCGTCGCTGGAGATGTCGATGGATCTGCTCCAGACGATCGGGCAGTGCGACAACGGCTACGCCTGCGTCTATCAGAACAATCTCTCATGGTCGTCGCCGACGACGCCGCTGCCGGCGGAGGCCCATCCGCGGCTGGTGTTCGAGAGCCTGTTCGGCGAGGAAGGGGGCACGGCGCAGCGTCGGGTATCTTTGGCGAAGCGGGCCAGCCTGCTCGATGCGGTGAGTGA
>JBKPSE010000067.1:0-8833 GCA_046765855.1 Acidobacteriota bacterium
TCCGCCGTATCCGCACTGTTTTCCGGGATCGTCAACTATTTCCGCAACGGGATCGGCAGCGTCGCCAACCTCGGTGCGCTACTGCCGATGCTGCCGGAGAAGTCTTTCGTCGCCAATCTGCTCGGCGCCATAGACGTGTTCCTCATCTGGTACATCGTCGTGCTCGCCATCGGACTGGGCGTTCTGTATCGCCGGCGCACGCAACCCATCGCAATCACGCTGCTCGGTGTCTATGCAGTCATTGCCATCGTGATTGCCGTCGTGAAGAGCCGGCTTGGAGGCGCATGAGTCGTAACAAGAAGATCCTGGTCGGCGTGGGCATCGTCATCGTGCTGGGCGCGATCGCATTCGCCAACTTCAAGTTCAAGCGGCAGGAAGGCACGGTCGTCAACGTCGAGAACGTGCAGAAGCGCGACCTGCAGGCCGTCGTCTCGGCGTCCGGCAAGATTCAGCCGCAGCGCCTGGTCAACATCAGCGCCGACACGATGGGCCGGGTGGTCGATCTGCGCGTCGAGGAAGGCCAGCGGGTCAAGAAGGGAGACTTCCTCCTTCAAATCGATCCACGCAACCTGACGACGGCGTACAACCAGACCTCGGCCTCGCTCGCCGCTTCTCGCTCGACCATGGAGCAGCTTCGCGTGTCGATCGACGGCACCAAGACCAATCTCAAGGCGGCGCAGGACAGCCTGGCGCGTCAGCAACAGTTGTGGAAGCAGGGGCTGACCACGCGCGAGCAGCTCGAGGCGGCGGAAAACCAGGTCAAGATACGGCAGGCGGAGCTCGCGTCTCAGGAGCGTCAGATTGAAACTCAGCGCCTGCGCATGCAGCAGGAGCAGGCGTCGGTCGAGAACGCCAAGCTGAATCTCAGCAAGGTACGCATCGAATCGCCGCTCACCGGCATCATCACCCGCCGCAACATCGAGGAGGGTGAGACGGTCGTGATCGGCACGATGAACAACGCCGGCACCGTGCTGCTCACCGTCGCGGACATGTCCGTCATCGAAGCGGAAGTCGAAGTCGACGAGACCGATATTCCCACGGTGCAGCTCGGCCAGAAGGCCAAGGTGACGATCGACGCGATCACCGGCAAGACGTTCACCGGCAAGGTGACCGAGATCGGCAACAGCCCCATCCAGACGACCGGCACCTCGGCGTCGCAGGCCACCAACTTCAAAGTGAAGGTGACGATCGACGGCGAAGTCCCGGAGGTGCGCCCCGGCTTCACCTGCACGGCGGAGATTACGACCGCCACGCGCAAGGACGTGATTGGCGTCCCGATCCAGGCGACGACCGTGCGCGAGATGATCGTCGACAAGGACGGGAACATCGTGCGCGACGAAAGCAAGGGGCCGGCAAAGGGACGCGGCAACACGGTGCAGGCCGCGGAGCTGAAGCCGGGCCAGGAGCGGAAGGAGCTCGAGGGGGTGTTCATCGTCCGCGACAACAAGGCGATCTTCACGCCGGTCAAGACCGGAATTGCGGGCGAGAAGTACTTCGAGGTTCTCTCGGGCCTGAAGCCCGGCGATCAGGTCATCGTCGGGCCGTTCAGTTCGGTCCGCGAGCTGCGGGACGGCGCGGCGGTGAAGATAGAAGCGGCCAAGGGCACGGCAGCCAAGACGTAGCGTGAATCAGTTCCTCGAATCGGCGTTCATCGCGCTGTCCGCCATCTGGGCGAACAAACTGCGATCGTTCATGACCGTGCTCGGCAACATCGTCGCGGTCACGTCGATCATTGCTGTAGTGTCGCTGGTCCAGGGCCTCAACGAGTACGTCGCGAACACGATCGTCTCGGACGTTGGCGCGGACAACTTCACGATCCAGCGCATGCCGGTAATCCGCACGCAGGCGGACGAAGACCGCGTGCGCAACAACCCGCGCCTGACCCTGCGGGAGGCCGCCGCGATCCGTCGCTTCAGCGACAACATCGGCGCGCTGTCGGCGGAAGCCAGTGCCGGCGCGACGATGTCGTACCGCAACGAGTCGGTCGACGGCGCCCAGGTACAGGGGGTGTCCGCCGATTACATCAACTTCAGCACCTACGACGTCGAGCGCGGCCGTCTGATCAGTCCGATCGAGATCGCGACCAACCGTCCGGTCACGATCATCGGCTGGGACGTGGCCGACAAGCTGTTCGGTCCCGTCGACCCCCTCGACAAGACGATTTCCATTGCCCGCGTGCATTTCCGAGTCGTCGGCATCCACAAGAAGAAGGGGGCCGCGTTCGGCAACTCGCAGGACAACTTCGCGATCATCTCGCTCGGCAACTTCCAGAAGATGTTCGGCTCGCGCATGTTCGGGATGCAGTTGATCGTCAAGCCGAAGAGTCCCGACTTGATCAAGGCGGCGATGGACGACGCGACGGTGGCGCTGCGGGTCGAGCGGCGGCTGCGGCCGAAAGATCCCGACAACTTCGGCATGTTCACATCGGAGACGCTGCTCGGCATCTACCAGACCGCGACGCAGGGCATCTTCGCGGTGCTGATCGGCGTGGTCGCCTTGTCGCTGGTCGTCGGCGGCATCGTGATCATGAACATCATGCTGATGGTGGTGAGCGAGCGGACGCGCGAGATCGGTCTGCGTAAAGCGCTCGGGGCGCGGCGCCGCGACATCGTCTGGCAGATTCTGACCGAATCGGTGACGCTGTCCACGTTCGGCGGCTTCATCGGCACGTTCTTCGGCTTCCTGCTGGCGCTCGCGATCAGCAAGGTCACGCCGCTGCCGGCGACCGTGCAGGTGTGGTCGGTGGCAATGGGCATCGGCATCACGGCGCTGGTCGGACTCTTCTTCGGTCTCTATCCCGCGATGCGGGCAGCCAAGCTCGATCCGATCGAGGCCCTGCGGCGCGAATAGCGCCGCGTGAACCCTGCGGCGCGAATTGCGCCGCGTGAACCATGAGGCGCGAATAATGGCAGGCGTCCGCACCGGCCTCCTGGCCGAAATCTTCGTGATGTCGTTCGACACGCTGCGCACGAGCAAGATGCGCTCGGCGTTGACGGTGCTCGGGGTGGTCATCGGCATCACGTCGATCGTCGGGATGACGTCGCTGATCCGCGGCTTCGATCAGTCGTTCCGCGACGCGATTTCGCAGCTCGGGCCGGACACGGTGATGGTTCAGAAATGGGGCGCACTGAGCTTTTCCGCCGGCAAGAGCTTTCTGGAAGTGGCCCGTCGGCCGAATCTGACGATCGAGGATGCGCGCGCGATCGAGCGCGACTGCCCCTCGGTGGCGCTGGTCGACGTCTGGCTCGGGACGATGGGGGGGTTCAGCCAGTCGCGGATCTATTACGGCCACGAGCGTACCCGGCGCGTGATCGTCATTGGCGCGACCGAGAACTGGTCAGCGGTGAATTTCGCGAAGGTCGAAGCGGGCCGTGTCTTTACGCCGGCGGAGAACGAGCACCGCAAGCCGGTGGTTCTGCTCGGCTACAACCCCTGGCAGGCGCTCTTCCCGAACATCGATCCGATCGGCAAGACGGTCCGCATCGGCTCGACGCCGTTCACCGTCATCGGCGTGCTCGGCAAACGCCCGAGTCCCGGCAACTTCTCCACCGGCGCCGACGACTTCGCGCTGATCCCCTACAGCACGCATGAAAAGATGTTCGGAAAGGTGCTGAAGGGTTCCGCCAAAATCAGCGCGAGCAGCTTCAATCCGGCAGTGTTCCGCACGGCGATGATTGCCGTCGTCCCGCGCGAAGGCCAGCGGGAAGCCGCGATGCGCGAGGTCGAGGCGGTCATGCGCATCCGGCACAACCTGCGTCTGGATCAGCCCAACGACTTCGATCTTGCCACGCAGGACGCGGTGCTGCAGGTGTGGGAGAAGTTCAGCCAGGCGACCTTCCTCGCCCTCGTCGTGATCTCCTCGATCGCGCTGATGGTCGGCGGCATCGGGGTGATGGCGATCATGATGATCTCGGTGACCGAACGCACGCGCGAGATCGGCGTGCGCAAGGCGCTCGGCGCGCGCCGCCGTGAGATCCTGTGGCAGTTCCTGATCGAGGCCGTGTGCCTCACGTCGGTCGGAGGCCTGCTCGGCATCTTCTTCGGCAGCTCCATCGGCCTGCTCGTCCACTGGGCGACGAACTTTCCCGTGTCGCTGCCGTGGTGGTCGTTCGCCATCGGCATCGGCTTTTCAGCCGGCGTCGGCATCTTCTTCGGTCTCTTCCCGGCCTTCAAAGCCTCGCGGCTGGACCCGATTGAGGCGTTGAGATACGAGTAGGCGCCTTACGGGGTACTGACGGCGGTAGACAGTAGTCGGTAGACAGTAGTCGGTAGACCGCAACCAACTACCGACTACCGACTGACTACTGACTACTGACTACTGACTACTGTAGACGGTAGACGGAAAACTCCCCACTACAGCGAGCTACAAACGCTCGTCCTTGGTTTCGCTCGACCACAGCAAGCCGATCAGCGTCAGCACGGCGGACGTGGTGAGGTAATAGCCGACAAAGCGCAGACCGTAATTCTTCGCCAGCCAGGTCGCCGCGTATGGCGCCAATGACGCGCCGAAAATCCCGGCGAGATTGAAGGTCAGCGACGCGCCGGTGTAGCGCACGCGCGTGGGGAACAGCTCCGAGAGCGCCGTGCCGAGCGGACCGTAGGTAAATCCCATCAACGTCAAGCCTGCCGCCAGCGTGAGCATCGCGCCGCCGCTTCCCGCCTGCAGCCACGGCGCCAGCGCGAAGCCGAACACGCCGATCGCGATGGTGGTCCAGATCAAGGTGCGGCGGCGGCCGTGGCGGTCGGCGAGAACCGCGGAGAGCGGAATCGTCAGAGCAAAGAACACGATGCCGAACAGCTGAATCAGCAAGAACTGCTGCCGCGAGTATCCCAGCGCCGTCGTCCCCCAGGTCAGCGTGAACACCGTCATCAGATAGAACAGCACGAAGGTGGCGAGCGACATCAGGATGCCGCGAACCAGCGCGCCGGGATGATCGCGCAGCACGGCGAGCATCGGCAGCTTCACCGGCGCGCGACGCTGCAGCGCTTCACGGAACACCGGCGTTTCCTGGATGCGCAAGCGCACGTACAAGCCGACCAGGACGAGCGCCGCGCTCGCCAGGAACGGCACGCGCCAGCCGAAGGTGAAGAACTGCGCGTCCGTCAGCCATGCGGAGAGCAGCAGGAAAATACCGGCGGAGCAGATGAAGCCGACCGGCGCGCCAAGCTGCGGGAACATGCCGTACCACGCTCGCCGCCCCGGCGGCGCGTTCTCGACGGCGAGCAGCACGGCGCCGCCCCACTCACCGCCAAGACCGAGCCCCTGGCCGAAACGGCAGATCGCCAGCAGCAGCGGCGCGGCGACGCCAAGCGTCGCATACGTCGGCAGCAGTCCGATTGCGACGGTCGACAACCCCATCGTCAACAGCGCCGCCACGAGCGTGGTCTTCCTGCCGATCCGATCGCCGAAGTGGCCGAACACTGCGGAGCCGACCGGGCGGGCGAAGAACGCAATGGCGAAGGTCGCGAGAGACGCGAGCGTCGCGGCCGCGGGGTCCGACGCCGGGAAGAACAGCCGCGGAAAGACGAGCACCGCGGCAGTGGCATAGATATAGAAATCGAAGAACTCGATCGCCGTCCCGATCAGACTGGCAAACAGAATCTGTACGGCGGAATTGCCCGGCGCGCGGCTCTTGACAGCATCCATCACAGATTGTCGTCCGCGATGCGTTCGGCCTCGAGCGCCGTGTGCACGGCGGCGCCTTCGATCATCGGGACGATGATCGCGGTGATGGCGGCGCGCCAATGGCTCTCGAGCGTCGCATCCCACGACGAAGACAAGGAGCCGATGGATCCGACGAGCGCTTCGCGCGCCGTGACGTAGTCCTCGGGGCGCGCGCCCCAGTGCACGTGCTGCGCGCCGAGGTCGCGCAGCGGCTCCTTGAGGCCGTGCACGTCGCCGAGGTTGCGGATGACCAGGGACAGCGCGGCCTCGAAGTGCCCTTGCAGAACCGTCAGGTCATCTGGAAAGAGACGCCGCAGGTTGGGCGCGGCGCCGAAGAGGCGGTCGTAGAACCCGGCCGCGAGCTGGCGCTCGGTGGCGCGCAGTCCGGCGTAACTGCTCTTCACGAGATCAATCGCTTCCGGTGTCATAATTCGGCGCATCTTCCATGACGTCCGACAACCATCGCGGCGACGGTCCCGGGCAGCGCGGGGCTGGTCGTGCGCCGGATCCGGCGACGCATGCGGACGGCGGGCCCGGCACGTCGGGAGAGATGCTGCCCGAAGTCTATGACGAACTGCGCAAACTCGCGAGAGCGCGGCTCGCCCGCGAGCAGCAGCCGCACCAGACGCTGCAGCCGACCGCCCTCGTGCACGAAGCCTATTTGCGCGTCTCCGGCGACGATCACGGCAGGCTCTGGGATCGGCGCGGCCATTTCTTCGCCGCGGCGGCGCTGGCGATGCGGCGCATCCTGGTCGAGCGCGCGCGCTACTATCAGCGCATCAAACACGGGCGGGGCGAGGAGCGGGTCGACATGGACAGCGCGATCATGCGCGCCGATCCGGCCCTGACCGATCTGGTCGCGGTGGACGAGGCGCTGACGCGCCTGGAGCAGTCGGACCCGCGCAAAGCGCAGATCGTGTCGCTGCGATACTTCGCCGGCCTGAGCGTCGAAGAGACGGCCGCCGCGCTGGATCTCTCGCCCGCCACCGTCAAGAACGAATGGAAGTTCGCGCGCGCCTGGCTGCACCGCGCGCTCGGCCCGATCCAGCAGTCCGGAGACGGCAGCGCGTGACGCTGCCGACGGCGGAGGCGATCTTTCTCTCGCTGGCCGACGTTGCCGCCGAGAATCATGCCGCCTTGCTCGAGGCGCGCTGCGGCGGCAACGCGTCGCTGCGCCGCGAAGTCGAAGCGCTGATCGCCGCGCTCGACGAACCGGAGGATGACTTCCTCGATCCGGAGCGGGTGCCGGCGCTGGACATGTCGGCGGTCGACGGCCCGCTCCAGCCGGGCACGCAACTCGGCAACTTTCTCGTCCTCCACGTCCTCGGATCCGGCGGCATGGGAGTGGTCTACGCCGCGCAGCAGGACCGGCCGCGGCGCACCGTTGCGATCAAGCTGTTGCGCCGCGGCTTCCGCCACCCTGAGGTGCTGCGCCGCTTCGAGCACGAAGCCGAACTGCTCGGACGCCTGCAGCATCCCGGGATCGCGCAGGTATATGCCTTTTCCCCCGGCGACAAGAAGACGCCCGCCCATCTGGTGATGGAGCTCGTCTCCGGTCCGCCGCTGACCGACTTCGCGCGCGCGCACCAGCTGTCGATCGCCGAGCGGGTCGCGCTGATGATCAGACTCGCCGACGCGATCCAGCACGCACACGATCGCGGCATCATCCACCGAGATCTGAAGCCCGCGAACGTCCTGATCACCGAAGGCGGCCAGCCCAAGGTTCTCGATTTCGGCATCGCCCGCGCCACCGGCGCGGACGTGCAGCGCATCACCACGCACACCGCGCACGGGCAGTTGATGGGGACGCTCGCCTACATGAGCCCCGAGCAGCTGCGCGCCCGCTCGAACGAGGTGGACGCGCGCAGCGACGTCTACGCGCTCGGCGTGTTGCTGTATCGCCTGCTGACCGATCGGCTGCCGTTCGAGATCGGCAATCTCGCATGGCCTGAAGCAATCCAGCGCGTGCTCGAGACGCAGCCGGCGCCGCTCGCCGCGGCGAATCCGCTGCTGCGCGGCCCACTCGAGCACGTCGTCGCACGGGCGATGTCGCGCGACGTCGAGACGCGCTACCAGCGCGCCGCCGATCTCGCCGCGGACCTGCAGCGCTTCCTCGACGGGCGGCCGATCGCGCGCAACACCGCCACGGCCGCGGACGGTGAATTGCCAGCCGCGACCTGCGAGGTGATCGACGTGCGCTCCGGCTCGACGATCGCGACGTTTGCGGCGCACGAGGGAGCGTTCATCGCGCTCGCCTTCGCGATTGACGGCCGGTCCGCCGGTCGTGTGGTGATCGACCTGCGGTCCGGCCGCGTCGAGGTCGTCGACATCTCCGAAGTCTAGGCTAGGCGGCAACCAGCGCCTCGCGCGCCGCCTGTTTCATGGTCGTCGCCAGCAGCGTGTAGACCGCCGTCCACGCCGCGCGCACATCCGGCGTGAATCCGCGCCCAAGACCGGCCTCGAGCGTCCACAGCAGCGCCTCGCCGACGGTGTCGTAATGCGAGTCCTGCACGCCGTACTTGACGTGCCGGCGTCCGAGATCCTGCACGACCGGCACGAGCTGCTCGAGGCGATCGAGCCCTTTCACCGCCGCGGTCAGCATCTGCATCAATTTCTTGCGCTGCTCCGCCATGTCGCCGCGAAACATCGGCCGCAGCGCCGGATCGAGCTCGAACAGGCGCTGGTAAAAGAGGATGGCGGCGTCGTCCGCAATCGTCGCAATGTCCACGAAGCTGTCCTGCACGAGCGATTTCTGGGCGGGCGTCAACATGTTATGAGTCCTGATGAATGATGACCGGCTCATTCCGGCCCTCGTTCACCAATGCGATGATTCGCGAGAAAGGAGCTAATGGCCCCGCTGGCCCGCGTCTTGCGACGGGTCAGGATGTGAAGATTGGACTTTGCACCGTCGCGTTGACAATTTTGTCAGTGGCTGTGGGGGCTCAGGAGTCCGAGAAACCAGCGCAGCCCGTTCAGGAGCTTTTCTTCACGGAAGTGGTGTACCCGCAGTCGAGACACGAGGTTCAACTCACGCTCGGATCGTTCGTGGATCGAACCCGCGAGGACAACTCCGCGCTGACGCCGTTCAGCATTGAATTCGGCATCACCGACCGCCTGCAGGTGGAAGCGGCGTGGTACGGCTACTCACACTTTCACGCGGATCCACTG
>JBKPSE010000068.1:0-5106 GCA_046765855.1 Acidobacteriota bacterium
CTTGTCCGTCTCGAGCTCGACGAGCGGATCGCCGGCGTTGACCGGGTCCCCCTCCTTCTTCAGCCATTTCGCCACACGGGCGTCGACAATCGACTCCCCGACTTCCGGAACGACTACGTTCGCTGGCATCAGGAAACTCCCACGCTTCGGTTTAGCCGGCGACCTGCTCCGGCGCCGGTTTCGTGCCGGGCTGCGGCCGGCCGGACGAGGGGCTCGACGGCGCGAGCGCCGCATCGATCAGGGCCTGCTGCTGCCGCGCGTGCCGCGCCGCGGAGCCTTCGGCAGGACTGGCGCTGCGCGGACGTGCGATCAGCCGCACGCGGCGGCCGGCGGCCGCGTCGATCAAGTACGGCCGGATGAACTCCCACGCGCCCATGTTCTCCGGCTCTTCCTGCACCCAGACGATCTCGCCCGCCGACGGGTAACCGTCGAGCATCGTGCGCAGGTTCTGGACCGGCACCGGATACAGCTGTTCGACGCGCCCAATCGCCAGATCGCGAGCCGACGCGCGTTTGTCGCTGCCGGCCAGATCGACATAGACCTTGCCCGTACACAGAATCACGCGCGCGATCTCGTCGGGGCGGCCGCGCGCCTCTTCGTCGTCGATCACCATGCGGAATCGCCCTTCCGCCAGCTCGCGCGGTGTCGACGCCACCATCGGATGGCGCAGCAGGCTCTTTGGCGTCAACACGATCAGCGGCAGCGGGTCGGTGAGGAGCAGCGCCGCCTGGCGGCGCAGCAGATGGAAGTACTGCGCGGCGGTCGTGCAGTTCGCGAGCCGGATGTTCACGTCGGCGGCGAGCTGGAGGAAGCGCTCCGGTCGAGCGCTGGCGTGATCGGGTCCTTGCCCTTCGTGCGCATGTGGCAGCAGCAGCACGAGAGACGGGTGCTGACCCCACTTCACCCGCGCCGAGGTGATGAACTCATCGATGATGACCTGCGCACCGTTGATGAAGTCGCCGTACTGCGCTTCCCAGATCACCAGGCGCGACGGCGCCTGAACGCTGTAGCCGTACTCGAAGCCAAGGGCGCCGTTTTCCGACAGCGGGCTGTTGTGCACTTCGAACGCGGCCTTTGCCTGCGGCAGCGACTGCAGCGGGACGTGCACCGCGCCGGTGTTCACATCGTGCAGCACGGCATGGCGATGGCTGAACGTGCCACGCTCGACGTCTTCACCCGTGAGACGGATGCTGGTGCCATCGGCGAGGATGGACGCGAACGCGAGATCCTCGGCAGCCGACCAGTCGATCGTGCGTTCATCGGGTTTGTCCAGCGCGTGCGCCCGCTTGTCGCGATTGCGCTCGAGCTTCTTGTGGACGGCAAATCCCTCTGGAGCCTTCATCAGCGCCGCATTCAACGCGGCAAGCTCCTCGAGCGGAACCGCCGTCTGCGCCTTCGCGGCGGCGCCGGGCGGCGGCGTCTCGGGCAGCGGCTCGACGAGGTCCTTTTCCGGCTGCAGTTGATCGAGGACGCGCTGCAGATCGTCCATGTACCTGGTGTTCAGCGCGTCAGGCACCGAGGGCTCGATTGCGCCGCGTTCGACCAGCCGACGCGCCCAGATTTCGCGCACCGTCGGGTGCTTGGCGATGCGTTGATACATGAGCGGCTGCGTGAACGCGGGCTCGTCCCCCTCGTTGTGCCCCCAGCGGCGGTAGCCGATCAGATCGATGAGGAAGTCGCGGCGGAACCTGGCGCGATAGGCAAAGGCCAGCCGCGCCGCTTCGACACAGGCGACCGGATCATCCGCATTGACGTGAACGATCGGAATCTTGAAGCCGCGCGCGAGGCCGCTCGCATAGGAGGTGCTGTATGACTCGCGCGAATCGGCCGTGAAACCGAGCTGGTTGTTGACAATGATGTGAATCGTGCCGCCGGTGTCGTAGCCGGGCAGGCGGCTGAGATTCAGCGTCTCGGCGACGATGCCCTGGCCGGGGAATGCCGCGTCGCCATGGATCAGGATCGGCAGGCTGCACGACGGATCGAAGCGCGGCTCACCGCCGCGATCCACCGACGTTCCGGCAGCGCGCGCCATCCCTTCCACGACCGGATCGACCGCCTCGAGATGGCTCGGGTTGGGCGGCATCGACACTTCCATCGCGATCTCCGGCCCGTCCTTGATGGCGCGCTGCGCGCCGGCGTGATACTTCACGTCGCCCGCCCACGACATGTCCTCGCGGAAGCTGCGCGACGACACGGGATCCTTGAACTCGGCCAGGATCTGCTCGTACGGCTTGCAGAGCACGTGGGCCATGACGTTGAGCCGGCCGCGATGCGCCATGCCGATCAGCGTCGCGCGCACGCCCGCTTCCGCCGCCTCGGCGATCACCTCGTCGAGGATCGGCACGAGCATGTCGAGCCCTTCGATGGAGAAGCGCGTCTTTCCCGGGAACGTGCGATGGAGAAACCGCTCGAAGACTTCGACCTGGGTCAGACGCTCGAGCAGATGCACGGGATCGATCGGATCCGCGGGATCGCGGAAGCGTCCCTCTTCAGCCGCCTGACGCAGCCACTGCCGCTCCTCGGGCACGAAGACGTGCGAGTAGTCGTATCCCGTTGTCCCGCAGTAGACGCGCCGCAGGGCGGCGACGAACTCCTGCATGTTCGCCGATTGCGCCGAGAGAGGCGAGGACACGAGCGTCGCCGGAAGTCTGCGCAGATCCTCTTCGGTGAGGCCGTGACGCTCGGGCCGCAGCGTCGGATCGCCAATCGGTTTCGAGCCGAGCGGATCGAGCTGCGCGGCAAGATGTCCGTATCGCCGGATCGACTGCGCGAGGTTGACGGCGCCGACCGCGGCGCGCGCCGGCACCTCGCTCGCAGCCGCCGGCGTCCAGTCGTCGTCAGCTGGAGGGGTCCACTGATCGAAGAGCTCGCGTGTGGCTGCGTCGACTGACGAAGGGTCCTGCCGGAATCGCTCGTACAGTTCGAGCACGTAGCCGCGGTTGATCCCGGAGAACTCCTGCCACCCGGACATATCTTTATAATCCTACCCCATGGTTCCACTGCTCGCGCTGGCGCTGCTCGTCGCGCAACCGCCTGTCGCACAGCCATATAAGGACGATTCGGTGAGCTCTGCCGCGCTCGGCCGGACGATGAAATACCGGATCATGCTGCCGGCTGATTACGCATCGTCCGGCGCGCAGTACCGCGCCCTCTATCTGCTGCACGGGCTCACCGGCGACTACATGGACTGGAGCACACGCACCGAGCTGGCGCGCATCGCGCACGATCTGCCGCTCGTCATCGTGATGCCCGACGGCGAGAACGCGTGGTACACGAACGCCGCCGACAAAGGGCCGCGGTTCGAGGACTACATCGCCGACGATCTCGTGAAAGACGTCGAGAGCAAATACCGGGTTATCCGCTCGCGTTACGGCCGTGCGATCGCGGGACTGTCAATGGGGGGATACGGTGCGCTGAAAATCGCGTTGAAGCGCCCCAACGTGTTTGCCGCCGCCGGCGGCTTCAGCGCGGCGCTGGGCGTCACCGCTCCGAAGCTCGACGACTCGCTGAGCGCATACAAGGAGCAGCTCTACAAGATCTACGGGCCCGCGGGCAGCGAAACGCGAACGGCGAACGACATTCTTGCGATCGCGGAAAAGGCCAAACCGGAGACCGCACCCGCGCTCTACGTCGATTGCGGCACGTCAGACGTTCTGCTCGAATCGAATCGCGCGCTGGTCGCAATCCTGCAGAAGCGCGGGTTCAAGTACGAGTACCACGAAGTTCCCGGCGCGCACACGTGGGACTACTGGAATCGGCGGATCGAAGTGTTTCTCCGGTGGCTGACCAACGCGTTCACTCGAGCCGCAGCGCCCTGACCGGATCGAACGACATGGCGCGGCGGACCGGTACCCACGTCGCCAGCAATGCGACAGCGCCGAGACTCGCGGCCGCGGCGGCGTAGGTCGCGGGATCGGATGCAGACACGCGATAGAGCAGCGAGGTCGCACCCATCGCCAGCAGCCGCCCGCCGACGAGCCCGAGGACGAGTCCGATCGCGACCAGCTTTCCCGTCTGCCGGAACATCATGGCCATGATGTCGCGTCCGGTGGCGCCGAGCGCAATGCGAACGCCAAACTCCTTGACTCGTTGCGCTGCGGCGTACGACACCACCGCATAGAGGCCTGACGCGGCAAGGACGAGCGCCAGCAGCGCAAACGAGACGAACAGGCTGCCGACAATCCGGCTGCTCGACAGGTCTTCGTCGAGCGCCTGCTGGAAGGGACGCACCTCGTAGATCGGCACGTCGGCGTCGAGTGCACGCAACTGATCGCGAACGGCAGCGGCAACTGCAGCCGGATCCTGCGCCCGGACGATCAGCGACACGGAACGGCGCGGCCGCTGACGGGACGCGAGGTAAAGCTGTGGATTTACTCCTTCGCGATCGCCGCGAAGAATGTCGCCGGCCACGCCGACGATCTGCACCGTAGTTCCTGCGTCGCCGTTGAGCGTGAGGCGCGCACCGAGCGCCCGTTCCGGCGAGCCCCAGTAGCGCCGCGCCATCTCCTTATTGATGATGGCGACCGGCTGCCGCTCCGGCAGGTCCGCATCGGTAAATCCACGTCCGGCAACCAACGGCGCGCCGACCGCCGCGAAATATCCGTCGCTGACGATTGTCGACACGGCCCAGGGGCGGTCCTCGGGGCGTGAGGTCTGCCTGCCTTCGATGTCCAGTTCCGTCGCTGGCTCGCCGTCCAACAGCGGCAGCCGTTCGGCGACTGCCGCCTGCTGCACGGCGGATGTGGACTTCAGCCTGCCGAGCAGCTGTTGCTCGAACTCGCCAATCGCGGCCGGCGTGGTGTAACGCCAGTCGGGAAGCTCGAGCCGGGCGCTGAGCATCTGCGTCGTGTCCATGCCAAGCGGCGCATTGGCGATGTTGCGGAGCGCCTGCACGAGCAAGGTTGCAAGCACCAGCAGCATGACGGCCAGCGAGAGCTGCGCGACGATCAACACGGAACGGCTGCGCGCGGCACGGACGCCGCCGGCGGTGCGGGCGCCCCCGTCCTTCAGCGCGTCGCCGGCGCCGGCCCGAGTCGACTGCAATGCCGGAAGAATCGCGAACAGCATCGGTGTCAGCAGCGCGAGCACCACGGTAAACCCGAGCAC
>JBKPSE010000069.1:0-3460 GCA_046765855.1 Acidobacteriota bacterium
GCCGATCTTCAAGAACGTCGCCGCCTACTGGACCGAGACCGCCTTGTACGCCTATGCCACGCCGCACGAGTACACGATCAACGACTTTCCCCAGAACATGCGCGACCTGCGGCCCCAGAGTCTGTATTCGAGCCCGTGGAAGCCGGGATGGTGGCGCCTGCGCGACGCGGTCGATTACATGGAGACGGCGTCACTCGCCACGATCGAATACGCGTCCAAGTACAAGGACTCGCTGCTGATGAATCGCTATCGCGCCGGCCGCGAGCAGATCGCGCTCGGCACCAGCAAGCCGCCCTACGCGTACGTCGTCCCGCAGGAGCAGCGCGATCCCGTCGCCGCCGTCGAGCTGCTGCGGCGGCTGGCATTCGGCGGTGTGCGCGTGTCCCAGCTGAGCGAGGCGGTCACTATCGATGGGGCGTCCTATCCGGCGGGAACATGGATCGTTCCCACCGATCAGGAATTCGCGGCAATGGCACGAGAGGTTCTCGACGTGCAGCGTTACCCCGATCTGAGGCAATACCCGGGCGGCCCACCCGACCGTCCGTACGATGCGGCGGGCTGGACGCTGCCGTTGCAGATGGGTGTGCGCGTCGTCGCGATCGCGACGCCGCTCGACGAGGGCGCGCGCGCGAAGCTGAAACAGCTCGGTCCGGCGGTCGACGTCAAGGCGGCGCCGACTGC
The DNA here is from genome assembly GCA_046765855.1 of Acidobacteriota bacterium. GTDB lineage: Bacteria > Acidobacteriota > Vicinamibacteria > Vicinamibacterales > 2-12-FULL-66-21 > JAICSD01. Next base: position 682 of record JBKPSE010000069.1, read on the forward strand.
CTACAGCACCGCGGCTCGCGACGCGGCGCCATTCGACAGTGTGCCGGGAGCGGGATTCGATGACTCACCTTCGGCGGCGGCTATCGTTCCGCCGGCCGGACGTCTCACGGGCAGCGGCGCCGTCCTCTCGTTGGACGCGGCGCAGAACAACAGTTATCGCGCGATCAACCGGGCCTGGAAGCTTGGCGCGACGGTCCAGTTCGCATCGCAACGCTATCTCGTCTCGGGGCTCTCGGGCGCGCAGCAGTCAGAGCTCGTCAACACGCTTGCCCTGGTGGCGGAACGCGGCGCCGCGACCGGGGCGCCGGTGAAAAAACCGCGCGTCGGCCTGTTCCAGCCGTGGAGCGGCAGCATGGACGAGGGCTGGACGCGCTGGACGCTGGAGCAATACGGCTTCGACTACGTGACGCTGAGGCCTGCGGATTTCAAGTCGCCGCTGACCGGGAAGGTCGACATCGTCATTCTCGCCGACGATGCGCGGGTGCCGATCGAGGGCGCGCAGAGTGGGCGCGGTGGTCGTGGGGCGGTGCGCCCCGAGTACGCGGATCGACTCGCGCCAGCGGACCTCGCGGCGTTCGAGCAGTTCATTCGCCAGGGCGGTACGTTGCTCTGTCTGAACACGGCATCGAACTTTGCCATCCAGCAGTTCAAGCTCCCGGTGAAAAACGTCGTCGCCGGCATGAGACCGGACGAGTTCTTCCTGCACGGCACGATCGTCGAAGTGATCCCTGATCTCTCGCAGCAGGTCATGGCGGGCGTGCCAGAGAAGCTGCCGGTGTTCGCCGACAACAGCCCCGTGTTCGAGCCCGATCCGGCCTACGAAGGACGCGTGCTGGCCAGATACGCGGAGTCGGGGTCGCCGCTGCTCTCCGGCTATTTGATTGGCGAGAAGCATCTCGCCGGCAAGGCGGCCGCACTCGACGTGAAGCTCGACGCGGGCCACGTGATTCTGCTCGGCTTTCGTCCCGAATGGCGTGGGCAGCCGTTCGGCACGTTCAAGATCGTTTTCAACGCGATCCTCGGCGCGACGACGGCGCGATGAGCCGCTCGCGCCTGGTTCGCGCGCTGCTCGCGGTTGTCGTCGTTCTCGGCATGACGCGGTCCGCCGCCGCCTACTCCGTCCTCGCGCACGAGTCGAACATCGATGCGTTGTGGGACGCGCAGATCCGGCCGCTGCTGCTGGCGAAATATCCGCGAACCTCCAGTGACGCCCTGCTCGCCGCTCGCGCCTACGCCTACGGCGGCTCGGTGGTACAGGATGTCGGCTACTACCCGTTCGGCAGCCATTTCTTCACCAACCTCGTGCACTACGTCAACACCGGTGACTTCGTCGAACGGCTGCTGCGCGACGCTGGCGATGTCAACGAGTACGCCTTCGCCATCGGCGCGCTCTGCCATTACGCGTCGGACAACGCCGGCCACACGCTCGCCGTCAACAAGGCCATCCCGTTGATCTATCCGAAGCTGCGCAGGAAGTACGGCGACTCGGTGCCCTACGAGAAGGCGCCCAAGGAGCACATCCTCGTCGAGTTCGCGTTCGACGTGCTGCTCGTCGCCCACGGCGCATACAAGCTGCAGGCCTACCACGACTTCATCGGCTTCAAGGTGGCGACGCCGCTTCTCGAGCGGGCATTCCTCGAGACCTACGGCCTCGAGACGAAGGATCTGTTCTTCAACCAGGACCTTGCGATCGGCACATTCCGACACGCGGTCGGCACGACGATTCCGAACGTGACCAAAGTGGCGTGGGAGAAGAAGCAGGAGCAGATTCAGAAGAACACACCCGGGATCCTGCGCGATCGCTTCGTCCTCTCGCTGCCGCGCGCGGCCTACGAGAAGGAATTCGGCGCCGACTATCGCAAGCCGAAGGGGTTTGCCCGGATCCTCGGATTTCTCTACAAGCTGCTTCCGAAGATCGGCCCGCTGCGGCCGCTCGCGTTCAAAGTGCCGACTCCGGAAGCCGAAAAGCTCTTTCTCGACAGCCTGACGCGGACGCGTGAGCGATTCGGCTCAGCCTTGACACAGCTTCGCCGCGGGGCGCTGCAGATGCCGAACATCAATCTGGACACGGGGCTGCCGGAACGGCGCGGCGAATATCCTCTCGCCGATGAAACGTTCCTGGAATGGCAGAAAAAGGTCAATCCGCGCGCGCGAAATCGATAAAGCCGCGGGGCGGATCGGTGCCGATCAGCCGGACACGGACGCGATCGCCGACATCCAGTCCGGCGGCGCCGCGTTCGAGGCGTCCTTCGACCGGCGTCGGTACCAGCCGTACCCAGGTGCCTTTTGCGCCGGCGCCGGTTACCACGGCGTTGAATGTGTCTCCAATCCGGGGCGTGAGCCACAACGCCGCCGCCGCCTTGGCCGTCGTCCGCTCCACCTTGTTCGCGGCGTCTTCCTGGTGCGTGCAATGCTCCGCGAGGCGGGTGAGCTCAGCAAGGCTATAGGGCGGATCTGCGCGATCGATAGCGGCCTTGAGCAGGCGCTGCGCGATCAGATCCGGAAAGCGGCGATTGGGCGCGGTCGAGTGCGTATAGCTGCCTGTCGCCAGGGCGAAGTGCGCGCTCGGTTCCGACGCGCTCTCCGCGACGTATTCACCGCGGCCAAGCAGCTTGATGATGGCCAGCGAAAGGTCCGGAAACGTGTCGGGCTCAGCCTGGCGCCGCGCTTTCAGGAACGCCTGCAGCGCGTGCGCGTCCGGCGCCGGCGGAAGTGAACCACCGTGCTGGGCCGCGAGATCGACGATGCGCTCCCAGCGCTCCGGCGATTTGACCACGCG
>JBKPSE010000070.1:0-5606 GCA_046765855.1 Acidobacteriota bacterium
GACCGAGGGCGCGGGAATCTCCCCTTCCGCGGTGGGACCGACGTTCAGCAGGTAGTTGCCCCCCTTCGACGCGGTGTCGATGACGTTCCGCACCAGCACTTCGGCGGACTTCCACTGGTCGTCGTACGATTTGTAGCCCCACGTCGTATTCATCGTCATACAGCTTTCCCAGTCGACGCCGGGAAGGCCGGTCGCGGGGATCTGCTGCTCGGGCGTGCCGAAGTCGCCGGCGTAATCCTGATCGGACTTGTTCAAGCCCTCCATGCCTTTGCGGCCCTTGCCGACGCGGTTGTTGATCAGAATCGAGGGCTTGAGGCTGCGCACGTACTGATACAGGTCCTTGCCGTCCGCTTCCGTCCACCAGTCCACCCACTCGCCGTCGAACCAGAGTACGGCGGGATCGTACTGCGTGATCAGTTCCTTGAGCTGCGCCTTCATGTAGGAGACGTAGGCCGGCTTCTGTCCCTCCCGCATTTCCGTCTTCGAATGACCGGCAGTCTCGAGCTTGTTTGGCGCCTTCACGTACTGCGACGCGTGATGCCAGTCCATGATCGAATAGTAAAAGGCGAACTTGAGGCCCTGCCGCCGCGCCTCGTCGGCCAGCGCGCGCATCGGATCCTTTTTATATGGCGTGCGATCGACGATGTCGTAGTCGGACACGGCGCTGTCGTACATGGCGAAGCCGTCGTGGTGCTTCGAGGTGATCACGATGTATTTCATCCCCGCGTCCCTGGCGATGCCCACGATGCTGGCGGCGTCGAACTTGACGGGGTTGAACTGCGGCGCGAGGGTTTCGTACTCGGCGCGCGGGATGTTCGCCCAGGACATGATCCACTCGCCAATCTCCTTGGATCGCTGGCCTTTCCACTCGCCGGCCGGTACCGCGTACAGGCCCCAGTGAATGAACATCCCGAATCGCGCTTCGCGCCACCACTGCATGCGCGCGCCGCGGTCTGGCGCCTGCGTGCGCAGCGGGGCTACGCAGACGGCGAGGAGAGCGGTAACGAGAGCGGAGCGGAGAGCTAAGGGGTGCACGTGGCTATTAAGCCACGGAACGCGGGAAAAGAAAACGAGACAGGAAGTGCGCGGCGAAGGCGAACCTTCGCCGCGCGCTGATATACACCGCTAGAAACTGAACCGGACCCCGAAGCGCGCGATGCGCGGGTTCATGATCTCGGCCACATTGTTGAAGTCCGAGGAGCTGACGTCGTAGATGCGTCCCAGCACCGTCCCGCTGTTCAGCAGGTTGAAGACGTCCAGATCCACCGCCACCGTCGTCCGCTGGAAAGTGAACAGCTTCTCGATGCGCGCGTCCAGCGACTTCACGGCCGGCAGGCGATATTTGCCGACGCGATCGGGGATGACCAGGATGTCCTTCGTCGAGTAGACGGGATCGTTGGTGCTCACGTCGTTCGAAAAGAACATCTGCGTGTAGCCCTGACGCACGACGAGGTTGCCGCCGAAGTTCAGGCCCCACGGCCCCTGATAGAAGCCGTTGGCGGTGAACTGGTAGTCGGGCAGCGTCAGATAGATTTGTGACTTGCCGCTGCCTGTCGTGGGCACCGTCACCAGCCCGCCATTGACTTGGGGATCGGACGTCAGCGGCGTCGGATCGACAATCGAATTCGCGGGATCGTCGAAGTATTCACGCGCGCGATTCCAGCTGAACCCGAAACGGCCCATCCAGCGGTTCGAGAGTCGCTTGGTCGCCGCCAGCTCGATGCCGTTGTAGGTCCGGTGGTAACCCTTCCGGTTCGCGGTCAGCGTGCCTGCGCCTTCCGGTGCGGCGCTGGGACTGAGCGCAAAGTAGGGGACGTCGTAGGTCGAGCCGTCAGGCAGGGTGCCGGTCAGGCGGCCGTCGATGACGTAGTCCTGCGAGGTCGCGCCGATCGGCGGCGCCACGTTCCACAGCTGATTGACATAGCGCCGCCACGTGTAGGCCGCCGACACGCCGAAGTTCGGGAACAGCTCGCGATCGAGACCGAACGTGACCTCGTGCGTGCGCGGCGCGCTGTAGTCGGACGCGATCTGGTTGACCGGCTTGTTCGGGTCCTCCGGCAGAATGTTCTTCGCGAACAGAAACGACACCAGCTCGCTCTGCTCGATGTTGGCGTTGTGGTTCGCGTCGACGGCGAGGTAATAGGCGTAGGCAAAGCTGGCGGAGGAGATGTTGCCGGCGACCGGCGCGGCCAGCTGACTGGCAAAGGCCGAGTAGCTGGCGCGCGCCACGGTCTTGCGATCCGCGCCGAGCGCGTACGTCATGCCGACGCGCGGTGACAACGTGTTCCACACCACCGCGTTCTTGATTGCCGGCGCGCTCACGCCCGGCAGCACGTCCGGCACCAACGGATGCGCCGGAACCGTGATCGCGTCAACCGAGCTCGTGGCGCGATCGAAGCGCAGCGATCCATTCAGCGTGAGCCGATCCATCGTCAGGGTGTCGCCGACGTAGGCGGACGTATAGAGCGCGCGGTTCACCTGGTGATAGGGTCGGATCGGGATCGCGATGGTGGTGCCGTCAGGGTCGATTTCGATGTCGAGGAAATCGCCGGCGTAGCGCGTCACCGTATCGTCGGTGTAATCGCGAACCGAGGCGCCAAAGCGCACCTCGTGGCGGCCGCGGAACCAGTTGCCGTCGCCATTGAAGACGATCTGCGGCCTGTCGTTCGAGCTGAAAAGATTGCTGTTGTGATAGACGCCGTCGCTGTCGATGAACACCTGGCCGTTGTCGAGCCCTCCCTTCGGCGTCAGCGTGAACGGTCCGTTCACGTGGGCGCCGCGTGCGGTCAGGAACAGCGAGCTCGAGGCGACGTAATCGATCTCTCCCTTGTACATCTTCGACGGACCGTCCTGGACCCACGTGGTTTCGGGCGGGTTGAGCGGTCCGGCGCCGCGGCCGTCCTTCTGCTTGTTGCCGCTGAAGAAAGTAAAGTTGCCGCGCAGCTTCTGGTTGAAGGCCGCCTGCAGCTTGGTCGCGACATCGGTCAGCTTCGTCTTGTCGGCGACGCCGGTCAGCGTCTGCGTGTTCACGTCGGTGCGGCCGAACGAGCCCCACGCCCACAGCCGATCCTTGACGATCGGACCGCCCAGCTCGCCACCGTAATCGGCGTACTTGTTCAGGCGATTGCCTTTGCCGCTGGTGCCGCCGAGCTCGTCAACGAGATCGGCCGGCAGATTATTGCCCTGCAGCCGTTTGTTCTCGTAATAGCTGCGCGCGGATCCGTGCACCGTATTGGTGCCCGACTTCAGAACGAAGTTCATCTGCACACCGGGCGTCGCCTGCCGCGCGTCGGTGCCGCCAGTCGTCACCTGCATTTCCTGGAACATGTCGAAGTCGTAGTAGCTCGGCGACGATCCAAGCGCGCTCATGTCGGTGATCGGAATGCCGTCCATGTACCACGTGTTGTCGCCGGTCGTCGCCCCCTTGGCGATGTAGTTCGACTGCTGTCCGGATTCCGATCCGCCGACGTTCACGCGATCGACGATCACCCCGGGAACGGTCTGCAGCACGACCCATGGGTCGCGGGCGCTCGGAATGTTCTGCAGCTCCTGGTTCGTGACGTTGGTCGCGATCGCCTGCCGCTTGGGCTCGATCACCGGTACTTCGGCAGACACCTGCACCTGCTCGGCGACACCTTGCACGCCGAGCTGGACGCGGAGCGGGACGACGCTCCCGGCGCCGACGGGGACGGCGCGATTCAGATAATTGGCGAATCCCTGCAAAGACGCCTTCACCTGATAGACGCCTGAGGGAAGATTCAGCAGGTGCGCTTCCCCCTGCTGATCGGTGAGCGCGGTCTGGTTCTGCGGCCCCGTCGCTTCCACCGTCACGCCGGGGAGCACGGCTCCGGTACTGTCGCTGACGGTGACGTCGATGCGGCCCGTAAATACCTGTGCGCCGGCCGGCGACACGGCGCCGAGCATGGCGGCACACACCCAGGCGGCGCACCGCCACGCGCGTTGCGAGTTCGTCATGTAATTGGCCTCCGCGTCACGGTGAGCAATCGAAGTACCGTAAAAGGGATTGGCGCGTATCTTTCGCGTCGGCGCGACGATGCGTGATGAACGGCGCGCTTCCGGTGACGGATGGCGGCCCCGAGGTTTGGCGCGTGTGCTCGTGGGGACAGGCTACCCTGACGGCATCTCACGATCCGATTGAGGAATTCAAGAAACCGAACATGCAGTCCGACAAATCGATTTTTCCACGGTGCGACTGAGCGATAATGCGCGGCTTCAGGGATGAATGATGAGTGACATGAGCGGCGACTGAGATGGAGGGCTTCTTTCGCGACCTGCGGTTCACGATCCGGAACATGGGACGCAGTCCGGGCCTGGCGATCGTGATTGCGGTCTCACTCGCGCTCGGCATCGGCGCGAACACGGCCATCTTCAGCCTGATTCGCACGGTCATGCTGAAAAGCCTTCCCGTCGAAGATCCCGATCGGCTGGTGCTGCTGCACTGGCATGGCGAGACATGGCCCCGCGGATTGAATCAGAGCGGCAGCGGCGGCCCGAACAATCCCGCTTACAAAACGGCGAGCCGGTCGCAGCCATTTCCGTTTTTCCGCGAGATCCAGAAGCAGACGGATCTCTTCGACTCGGTGTTCGCCTTCGCGCCGCTGGGCAGCGATCGCCGCAATGTGACACTCGCGGCGGACAACGCCGCCGAGCGGGTCGACGGCGAGATGGTGTCGGGTGATTACTTCGGCGGACTTGGCGTCACGCCCGCGATCGGACGGCTGATTTCGCGCGATGACGAACGATCCGCGGCGCAGGTCGCGGTGCTCAGCTACGCCTACTGGTCGCGCCGGTTTGGCGCGGATGCCTCGATCGTCGGTAGACAAATCACCATCAACGCACTTCCCTTCACCGTCGTCGGCGTCGCACCGCCGCGGTTCTTCGGCGTGCAGCCGGGGCGGGTGCCCGACGTATGGGTGCCGATGCTCGACGCGCGGGAACTGGTGCCGTGGGGCTTCCGGCCGGCGAACACGCCGTCGCTGCTGGATGCCCGCGGCTACTGGTGGACCCATATGATGGCGCGTCTGAAGCGGGGCGTTTCGGAGAGCCAGGCGCTGGCGCGCGTCGACGCAATGTTTCAGTCGTTCGTCGCCGACGCGCTGCCGGAACTCGACAAGGCACAGCCGCCGCACATCGGATTCGAACCTGGTGCCGCGGGCCTCGATACGCTGCGGTCGTCGTACCGGCAACCGTTGTTTCTGCTGATGGCGATGGTCGGCCTCGTGCTGCTGATCGCGTGCGCCAACGTCGCCGTGCTGCTGCTGTCGCGCGCGATGGGGCGCCGCCGCGAGTTCGCCCTGCGCCTGTCGCTCGGGGCCGGCCGCGCCCGGTTGATCCGGCAGCTGCTCACCGAGAGCCTGCTGATGGCCGCCGCTGGCGGTGCGCTCGGCGTGTTGTGCGCGGGATGGACCTCGAGGGGACTGCTGCTCCTCGTTCCACCCGATCGACGGCCGCTGCTCGACACGCACGTAGACGGCTTCACCCTCGCATTTGCCGCGACCATCTCGCTGGCAACCGCAATTGTTTTCGGCCTCGCGCCGGCGATCGTCTCGACCCGGCTCGACCTGCTCCCGTCGATGAAGCAATCG
>JBKPSE010000071.1:0-3340 GCA_046765855.1 Acidobacteriota bacterium
GACCTACACCGTACTGGCGCGCAGCGGTCCGGCCTTCACCTGGGCCGCGACCGAGATCGCGATCGACGGCGAGAACATCACCGGCCTCTCGCTCGGACTGCAGCCGGGCATGACGATGAGCGGTCGCGTGCGATTCGATGGCGTCCGCTTGAAACCGCCGTCAGACTTGTCGTCGATTCGTGTGGCGCTGCAGCCGGTCCAGGGGCAGGGCGGAATCAATTTCGCGCCGTCGAATGCAACCGTCGACGGCAGCGGACGGTTCGAGATCAGTGGAATTCTTCCCGGCGCGTATCGCCTGACGATGTCACTGCCTGGCCTGGGGCGGCAGGGCAACTGGTTCCTGCGGTCGACGATCGTGAAGGGTCAGGACACGCTCGACTTCCCCATCGACATTCATCCCGGCGAATCGATCGCAGATGCCGTCGTCGTCATCTCCGACCGGCCTGCGCAGCTTTCCGGAACCGTGCAGAACGCGCTCGGCGGCGCGCCAAACGAGTTCACCGTGATCCTTTTTCCCGCCGACCAGGCGCTATGGCGGCCGCAATCGCGACGGATTCAGGCGGTCCGTCCCGCTGCCGATGGCGCGTTCGCCTTTCATGGTCTTCCGCCCGGCGATTACCTTGTCGCGGCGATCGATGACGTCGAGCCGGGTGAGTGGTTCGATCCCGCGTTCCTGCAGCGGTTACTGGGCTCGGCGATGAAGATCACCATTGGCGAGGGTGAACACAGGGTTCAGGACATCCGCCTCGGCGCCGGCGCTCAGTTCACGCTACTGCCGGCAGGTTTCCGACACTGAGCACACTGGGTCTTGTCGCTCCGCTGCCGGATTTCCGGCACGCCTGCGCTGAACGTACGAATCGCCGCTGAAATCCCATAGGCACTGCGTTTGCGCCTGTTTACCGGCATGCGAGATCTGACCATCGGCATGGCCGGGGCCGGGGGCGACGGCGTCGTTTCAGCGGGTGATGCGCTGATCACTGCCGCGGCAATCGAGGGCTATCACGCCATTCTGACCAAGAGCTTCGGGCCGCAGATTCGCGGCGGCGAGTCGTCGTTTCGCCTTCGCATCTCGACCGAGGCGGTGCACACCCCGGCAGGTCTGCTCGACGTGGCCATCGCCCTCAACTGGGACGACTTTCTGCGCTTCGGCGCAGAACTGCCGGTGGCGGGGCACACGATCCTGATTTACGACGCGCAGCACGCCGCGGGACCTGGCGTCGCGCAGCTCGCCGGTGTCACGCCCGGCGAGATGATCGGCGTGCCGATCGCGGCGCTCGCCCGCGAGATCGCAGGACACGATGGCGCCAAGAACACGATCGTGCTCGGTCTGCTTGCCGAGTGGTTCGGTTTCATGCCCGATGCGCTGCTCGCCGGATTGCGCAAGCGCTTCGGCAAGAAGAGCGCGGAAGTACTCGAGCGCAACGAGCGCGCCTTCGCCGCCGGACGCAGCTACGCGGTGGAGCATCCGCTGGCGCGCGCCGCACGTCTTCAGCCCGCGTGTCTGCCGGGCGAAACGAAGCGGGCGACGCTGCTGGTCGATGGCAACGAAATGTGCGCGGCGGCGGCAATCGCCGCGGGCTGCACGTTCTTCGGCGGCTATCCGATTACGCCGTCAACCGAGATCATGCAGTTCCTCGGACGCGAGCTCTGGAAATACGGCGGCGTGGTGCTGCAGGCCGAAGACGAGATCGCCGGCGCGGGCGCCGCGGTCGGCGCCTCGTTCGCCGGCCACAAGGCAATGACGGCGACCTCGGGCCCGGGGATGTCGCTCAAGACCGAGATGCTCGGCCTGGCCAGCATCGCCGAACTGCCCCTCGTTTGCGTCAACGTGCAGCGCGGCGGTCCGTCGACCGGCATGCCAACCAAGAGCGAGCAATCGGACCTCTTCCAGGCCGCCTTCTCCGCTCACGGCGACGTCGTCCGCCCGGTGCTCGCGCCGACCGGGGCGGCGGACATGTTCGGGACGACCGTCGAGGCCTTCAACATTGCCGAGCGGTATCAGACGCCGGTCGTTCTGCTGTCGGACGGCGAGATCGGGCAGCGGAAAGAAGTGGTCGATCGCATCGATCCGGCCGCATTCCCGGTCGTCGATCGTCGCCGCCCGTCGCCGCGCGAGCTGGAATCGTACGTGCGCTACACGCTGACCGAATCCGGCGTCAGCCCGATCAGCGAGCCGGGCATGCGCGGCGGCAATTACCTTGCCGCCGGCATCGAGCACAACGAGAACGGCGCGCCGACGTCCAGCGGGGCGATGCACGCGCGCATGAACGAGAAGCGGATCAAGAAACTGGATCCGCTGATGCGATGGCGCGAGGCGGCGCGCGTCTACGGCGATCCTGATGCGCCGATCGGACTCGTCGCCTGGGGCAGCGTCGCCGGAGTCGCGCGTGAAGCACTGCAGCGCGCCGAAGATCTCGGCGTACACGCAAAGCTGCTGGTGCCGATCCTGCTCTATCCGGTGCCGCAGCCGGCCTACGACGATTTCTTTGCCTCGATTCGCGCAGGACTCGTCATCGAACAGTCCCACCAGGGACAGCTGTATCGCCTGCTGCGCATGTTCGTCACCCTGCCGTCCGGCGTCGCGTCGCTGGCCCGTAGCGGCGCCAATCCGTTCACCCCGGCCGAGATCGCCGACCGGCTCGCGACGGTCGCGCAGCAATTGCAGCGCGCGCGCGTACCCGAGCTGCAGGTCGCGGCGGACTGACGAGAGGAACCCTGGAGCGTATGGCCATGTGTCAGGCGAAAGACTTCAAATCCGATCTCAAGCCGATCTGGTGTCCGGGCTGCGGCGACTACGGCGTGGTCCAGGCGATCTATCGCGCCCTCGCCAGCATCGGCCGGCCGCCGCACGAGATCGCGTTCGTGTCCGGCATCGGCTGCTCGAGCCGCATTCCCGGCTACACCACCGCCTACGGCTTCAACACCGTGCACGGCCGCGCGCTGCCGATCGCGCAGGGCATCAAGCTGTCGCGCCCCGACCTGCTGGTACTCGCCGCCGGCGGCGACGGCGACGGATTCTCGATCGGCGGCGGCCACGTGCCGCACTGCATCCGCAGGAATCCGGACATCACGTATATCGTGATGGACAATCACATCTACGGATTGACGAAGGGACAGCTGTCGCCCACATCGCCGCGCGGATTGACGACGGCGTCTTCGGTGTACGGGAGTCTCGAGGATCCGGTGAACCCGCTGCTCTACGTGCTCGCGTACGGCGCACGTTTCGTGGCGCAGGGCACGCCGGCCGATATGACCGGCCTCGCCAACATCATCGAGGAGGCGATCTGCTTCCCCGGTTTTGCCTTCGTTAACGTGCAGTCACCATGCGTCACTTATGGGC
>JBKPSE010000072.1:0-4230 GCA_046765855.1 Acidobacteriota bacterium
ATCGAAGCCATCGTCCGCAAAGGCGTGGAGCTGGGGAAGGTGGCAGCGGGCGACGTGGACGTCATGCTCGGACGCCTGACGACGACGTCACGGTTGGACGAGGCATTGACCGGCGCGGAATTCATCATCGAGGCGGCGCCCGAAAAGATCGACCTGAAGCTCGCGCTGTTTCAGCAGATCGAACAGCTGGCACCGGCGTCCGCGATCGTCGCGTCGAATACCTCGGCGCTGAGCATCACGGAGATGGCCGGCTCGCTCCAGAATCCGTCACGCGTCGCCGGGATGCACTTCTTCAATCCCGTCCACAAGATGAAGCTGATCGAGATCGTGCGCGCGCTCGAAAGCTCGGCAGCGACACTCGACGCCGTAGAGACCGTGGCGCGCGCCATGGGCAAGGAAACGGTGCTGGTGCGCGAGTCCCCCGGCTTCATCACCACGCGCGTGAATGCAAGCATCGGCAATGAGGCGTTCTACATGCTGATGGAAGGGGTCGCGTCCGCACGCGACATCGACAAGGCGCTCAAGCTCGGACTCAATCACCCGATGGGTCCGTTCGAGCTGGTCGATCTCGTCGGTCTCGATACCAGACTGAGCATCCTCGAGTATCTGCACCGCAGCATGGGGGAGAAGTACCGTCCCTGCCCCCTGCTCGCGCAATACGTGAAGGCCGGGCGTCTCGGGCGCAAAGTCGGCAAGGGCGTGTATGAGTATTAGAGTCGATGTCTCCGAATCGATCGCCACCTTGACCATCGATCGTCCCGAGGTCAAGAACGCGCTCGATCTCCAGACGGTCACCGAAGTACGCGCGGCGCTGCACCGGCTCGCCGTTGATGCCGACGCCGGCGTCCTGATCGTCACCGGCGGCGGCGAGGCGGCATTCGTTTCCGGCGCGGACATCAACGACATCCGCGCGCGCGGCCGCGACGAGGGGCTCGCCGCTATCAATTCGTCGCTGTTTTCCGAGATCGAACGCTTCCCGCGGCCGACCATCGCCGCCATCAACGGCTACGCGCTCGGCGGCGGCTGCGAGCTGGCGCTCGCCTGCGACATCCGCATCGCGTCCGAGACCGCGAAGTTCGGTCAGCCGGAACTCGGCCTGGGCATCATCCCGGGCGCGGGGGCGACGCAGCGCCTGCCGCGCATCATCGGCATGGGCCGCGCCAAGCACCTGATTCTGACCGGCGAGATCATCGACGCGAAACAGGCGCTGGAGATCGGGCTGGTGAGCGCCGTCGCGCCGGCCGGACAGCTGCAGATTCGCGCCAGGGAACTGGCGAAAAAGGTGCTCCGGCAGGGGCCGCTCGCCGCACGGCTGGCGAAGGTCGCGCTCAACGCCTCGGCGCGCGTCGATCTGGAGTCAGGTCTCCTCATCGAAACGCTGGCGCAGGCGCTCTGCTACAGTTCCGAGGACAAAACCGAAGGCACGACCGCGTTCCTCGAAAAGCGCAAGCCAAAATTCAGCGGCAAGTGAAACCGCCCACGCGCGAACGATTTCTCAGCGTCCTCAGTGGATGGTGATGCGTCCCGTCCACCGGCTGCCCCCCGGCGGCGGGTCGTCGTGGTCGTGAAACCCGCACGTTCTCGACACATTCAGGTTTCCCGTCTCGTGGCGCTGGCCGGGCTGCAACAGGCCGACCGTGTTCAGCTCCGGGCAGTCGTTGTGCTCCGGATGCGGATCGGACGTCATGTTGTGCGAGCGCGAATCGTCGTTCACGAACATGACGCGCACGCCCTGCGCCACGGTGAGCTGCGACGGATTGATGCCGGACGGCGTGATCGTGATGGTCAAGGGGGACGGATCGGGGCCGTTACTGCCGCCACCGTTCCCACCGCCGCATCCCGCCGTCAGCACGAGCACAACGGATAGTAGAACCGCGCGCACGCCGCCATTATGCAATGAGTCCCGCGCGGTGCTCGTGTAAATGCGAAGCCGCCGCTACTGGACGATGATACTGCCGCGCATCGCGCTGTTCCCATCGTCCAGATGATCGTGATACGAGCAGGTGCCGGCATTCGCGAACGCGTGCGTCACCTTGGTCTGGCCCGGCCCGATCGTGCCGATGCCCGCTTCGATCGACGGGCAGCTTCCATGCTGCGGATGCGGGTCCGACGCGATTTCGTGCGCGCGCGAATCGTTGTTGGTGATGGTCACCGCCTGGCCGGAACTAATGGTCACGGATTTCGGGCTGACGCCTGCGGAGGTGATGGTGATGGTCGCGCCGCTGGGGCCGCTGCCGCCGTCATGGACGATGACAGTGACGCTGCTCGGAGAGGTGGAGCCGCCGCAGCCGGCGAAGAGCGCCGCTGCCGCGACCGACGAGAGAACCAGGGTCCGGGTCTTGGTGATCAAAAGAATTTCCTCGCGATGTTGAAGCCGATGTACCAGGAGTCGTTGTTGACGCCGCCGCGCGCGAGCTGCCTGAGAGTGGTGCCGAATCCGTTCGAGAAGTTGATCTGGAACAGATGGCCGCCCGACCGCACCTCGATGCCGAAGCTCGCCTGGTTGACGTCTTGATCGTAGCCGGCGACGCGCGGTGTGAATTCGCCGACCAGGTAGGTGGCGGGGCGGATGCGCACGCGCGCGCCCAGACCAATCATCGTCGTGTTGCTTTCGCCGGTCTCGAACGGACTCGCGTTGGCGACGAAAATCGGTTCGGCGTAGAGCGCGGCGACGCGCCCCACCTTGCGGGAGAGCAGGACGCCGATAATGCCCGATTTCTTGGCGCGCAGGTTGTTGGCTCCCTCGAGCGCGGCGAGCACGTCGAGCGAGATCGGATGCCCGTCGTCCGCCTGCTTGAGCAGGTTGTGCTGGCCGAAGATCTCGATCGAGCGATCGCTCGTGCGATGGATGCCGATCTGCGTGCCGGGCAGCAGGCCGTAGCGCACCTCAAGGCCGATCTGCGCGCCGGAATCGAAGCCGAAGAAGTCGTTCAACAGATCGCCGAAGTCACCGCGGCCGAGCGAGCGCGTGAAGCGATGGGTGACCCGGAACGACATCTTCCTGGCCGGCAGCCGCAGCGTCGTCGGCAGTGCGGCGAGGTTGAAATCGGGCTGCAGCGGATCCACCCGGATATCGGCATCCGAGGTGACAGGCGCCGGTGCGGGCGTCGGGTCTTGCGCATGCGCGGTTCCGCAGAGCACCAGAAGCACACACGATCCCCACACGGCCTTTGAAAAAATTTTCATTGCAGGGCTCATCGCAAAGCAGATGCCCGCGTTCGCGGAGGTGAAAAGCCGTAAATCACGGGCATTTCTCTTTCTGCCGCGGTAATGGTTTACGAAAAACGTAAGGCTATTCGATGCGGTGTTTGGCGAGGTAATAGCTCAAAGCGCGCTGGCTGATGCCCATCAACTCCGCCGCGTCTTTCTTCACGCCGTTGGCGCTTTCGAGCGCGCGCCGCACGCTCTCGCGCTCGGCCCAATCCAGGTTCTGACGCAGCGACATCGAGGGCAGGCCGGCGACCGGCGCCGTGGTGACTCCGAGCAGCCGTACGACTTCGGGGCCGATGCGCGATCCCGGTGACAGGACGACCGCGCGCTCGACGGTGTTTTCGAGCTCGCGCACGTTCCCCGGCCAGTCCGCAGTCTGCAGCGCTTCGAGCACGCCGGGCTCCATGCCGTCGATGCGCTTGCCGGCGCGCTGCGCGTGCTTGCGCACGAAGTGATCGACGAGCAGCGGGATGTCTTCGCGCCGTTCGCGCAGCGGCGGAATATGCACCGGAATGACGTTGAGGCGATAGTAGAGATCCTCCTGGAACCGGCCGTCGCTGACCATCTGGCGGATGTCGCGGTTGGTCGCGGCGATGACGCGAACATCGACCTTCTGGCTGCGCTCCGACCCGAGCGGCTCGAACTCGCGCTCCTGCAGCACCCGCAGCAGCTTCGACTGCAGCGGCGGCGCCATCGTCCCGATCTCGTCGAGGAAGATCGATCCGCCGTCGGCGAGGGCGAACTTGCCCTTCTTGTTGTTCAGCGCACCGGTGAAGGCGCCGCGGACGTGGCCGAACAGCTCCGATTCGAGCAGATTCTCGGGGAGCGCGGCGCAATTCACCTTCACCAGCGGGTTCTCGCGCTGCGGGCTGTGATAGTGGATCGCGCGCGCGACCATCTCCTTGCCCGTGCCGGTCTCGCCCGTGATGAGCACGGACACGTCGGAGTCGGCGACGCGCGACAGCAGGTCGTAGACGCGGTGCATCGACGTGCTCGATCCGATCATGTCGTCGCTGGGAG
>JBKPSE010000073.1:0-4016 GCA_046765855.1 Acidobacteriota bacterium
GGATTGTGGTTCGCAATTCGATCATTCTGGTGGACTTCATCGAGCTGCGGCTGCGCGAAGGCCTTGCCCTCGAGGAGGCGGTCGTCGACGCGGGCGCGGTGCGTTTCCGACCGATGGCGCTCACCGCCGCGGCGATGATCGTCGGCGCGTGGGTCATCCTGTTCGACCCGATTTTCCAGGGGCTGGCGATCTCGCTGATGGCCGGCGAGGTGGCGTCGCTGCTGCTCTCGCGCATGGCCGTGCCCGTCCTCTACTACATGGCGAAGCGCCACGAGCGTAGTCAACCGGTGCCTACGGCAGCGCCGATTGAGACCGTGGCGTGACCTGGCTGGGGATTCAGACGAAGCGAGGACTGGCTGGATCGGCCGACAGATCTTTTGTAATTGAAGTCCCGGGGGAAACTGCCAACAACGCAGTTTCCCACGGCTCCACCGAAACCGATTGCTATTTGTGCCCGACTGCCTGCGCGCCGGCGAGCAGATTGTCGCCAAGCTGGGTGATCAGGTTTACCTGTCCCTGCATCGCATCCACAAGACCCAGAGTGAACTTGAATTCGGCGGGTGTCGTGTAGCCAGGCTTGCGGATGATGAGCACCACGTCTTTCAACGTCGAGCCTTTGCCGAGATGCGCGAGCGCATCGCTCAACGCCGTAATCTTCTTGTCGAGCTCGCGGAGTTCGAGTGCGTGTCCTTCTAGTACTTGTTCAACCATGATTCCTTCTTCCTTCGACTGTAGCCGTTACCTTCGGAGTCGGAATAATGGCAGAAGCGCACGTCTTCCGCTGTGCAAAACTGCACTAGGCTGCCGTCGACGAACGTAATGATGATCGGGTCTCTCGGAGCGATCGAGACGCATCGACAGCTCGCCGGCGACGATGTGCTGCATTGACGGAGCGACGTTTTCTGGACGACCAGTCACACGTCGTTGATGCGCGACGCGGCGTGCGAGCGCCGCACCAGCGTACGGTGTCAGCAGCCGTGTCGTTCGCCCGAGCAGCGCCAGTGTGGCGAGGACTGCGCTCGTGAAGGCCTTTGATGGTCAAGCGGCGCTGTCGAAACTGAATCTCGCCTCGTTCACACGAGGTCCGCGTCTCGATCGAGCCGGCCGAGTGCGTGGCGGCTCAGGCCTCGCGGAGAGATTGAATATGCGGTGTCGAGAACGCGCGCGAGAACGGGCCCCTCAGCCGGGATGATCGTCGCCACGCGCAAACCGCCGCTGGCCCAAACGTCTGATGCCCGGGGCTAAGACACCGTTTCCGGGACAGTCTCTTCCGCGGCAAGCGGCATATCGATGATGAAGACGCAACCTGTGCCGGGCATATTGCGGATACTGATCTCCCCCCCGTGCGCCCTTACGGCTTTCCGAGCGATCGAGAGTCCGAGACCGAGGCCCGATCGGTCGCTGCCACGGCGATCGCCAAACACTTGGAACAGATCGCGTCCGGTCGGCGAGATCCCGCCACACTCGTCCTCGATCTCGATGAGCAACCGGCCCTGCTCGGCGGCCGCGCGCAGAACCACACGCCCGCCTGATGGCGTGTTCTTGAAGGCGTTGTGTAACAGGTTCATCACGGCCGACGCGAGGAGCTGCGGGTCTGCGTCGATCGATAAAGCCGGGTCAATCGGGTCGACGGTGAACTGAAACTGCCGGTACTCGGAGTGGAGCATTCCAGACGCCGCGATCTCGTCGATGAACGTGACGACCGGCAGGCGGGCGCGTCTCTGTTTGCCTGCTTCGAGGCGGACTTCGGACAGCGTGCGGTCGATGACTTCGCGCAGGCTCATCAAGTTCTGTCCGAGAATCGCTCCGGTGCTGCCGTTGACGGCGACGGCGCCTCGCTTGAGCGTGTGGAACGCGAGAATCGCGGTGTTCAGCGTGTCTCGAAGTTCGTGAGCGGCGTGGCCCAGGCGTTCAACCTCTTCGGCGGATCGTCGCTGCGCGGTCATGCGCGCGTGCTCGGTGACCGCCTCCGCAATCGCCGTGTCGAGACAGCGGTTGAGAGTATGGAATTCCTCTACTGAAATCGGAGCCTTCTGCTCGACGGCGAGCGCCGTGATCATCTGGCAGATGTCGCCATAGTCGTGGACGACCTGCGACACGGTAAAACCGAGCCGGAGCAGGTCCCCTCCGTGGCGAGCCGCAGCCGCGCCGATGGCGTCCGTAGGAAAGGGAGCTGACGTCGCCTCCAAGCGAAGCGTCTCGGACAGCTGCCTGAGGAACAGTGGCACGCCGTGCTCCACTTCGCCGGGTGCGACAGACGGCCAGGGCCGGCTGAGAACCCGATCTCTCGTGCGCGAAATGATCACGTCCCGGTTCAGGTCGACGAATTCGTACAACATCAGGTCCCTTGTCTTCGGCGGACAGCCGCCAGCAAACAGATTTCGTCACGCAGCGGAGGCGGTTTGGGCGAGCGCAGGTTCGAAAACAAACGGGGAAGACATCGGTCACGCTCCTGCCCGGCGGCGGTTCGCTGCCGGAAGCTCGGAGGCTGACGCAACGTCACGCAAAGGCGTGGCACCAGTCTGGCGGGCGAATGTAGTGTATCGCACATTCGGGTCCGTTGCCGGCGTGATACGCTCACAGCCGTAGTTGCTTTCCTGAGCTCTGCTCGCAGCCGGGCCGCTGCGTCCTCCAGTCTCATCGAAGCGCCTGAAATTACAGGCTCGCCCAGAGGAGACTCTATGCCCACCGCAGCCGAACGTTCGCTCCGGCTTCTACCCGACGGCACGCCCCTGCACAATCGTCTTCTGGCAGCGCTGCCGGCCGTTGACTACGCACGTATTCAGAAGCATCTGCACATGAACGCGGGGGTGACCGGCCGTACGCTTCAGGCTCACGGCACACCCGTGACCGACGTCTACTTTCCGAATGGGGGTGTGTTCTCCGTCACCAACGAGATGCGTGACGGGGCCCTCGTCGAAGTCGCCACGGTCGGCATCGAGGGCATGCTGGGCATCGGCGTGTTCCTTGGCGATCGCTCGGGCGCTGGCCGCACCTTCCAGCAGGTGCCGGACGGTCCGTTCCCGTCGATGCGCGTGCGTCGCTTCGTCAAGGAGAGCGCGACGCCCGGGCCGTTTCACGACGTCCTGGCGCTGTACGCGCAGGCGAACCTCCTGCAGATCATGCAGGGAACGGCGTGCAACGCGCTGCACGGCGTGACGCAGCGCTGTTGCCGGTGGTTGCTGCAGACGCAGGATCGCGTTGGTTCAAAGGAATTTCTCCTGAAGCAGGAGTTTCTGGCGATCATGCTCGGTGTTCAACGTCCGACGGTGACCATTGCAATGGGAACGTTGCAGGACGCGGGGCTGATCGCGACCAAGTACGGACGAATTCGGGTGCTGAAACGAAAGAAGCTCGAACTGGCCGCGTGCGAGTGCTACGAGGTCATCCGGGCGCATTTCGAGCGGCTCGGGTTGTGAGAAGCGGCCTGATTCGACTCTTCCTGCTTGGCCGGATCACCCCGTCGGTCATTACTTTTGAGCCGCGCCACCGCGACAGCGATCCGGCGCACGCCCCTTGTGCATTAGCGCACAGACAGTCTCGTTGCCGCGTGTCAGGATGGTTGTTCGGCGAGGAGAGATCGCGCCGCTAAAGTCATATGTTGCTTGTCCTCGGCGTTGCCACGGCGTTGATCGCAGTCGCCTGCATTCCATGGATGCGGGTGTCAGGTGGAGGGAACTCCGCCAATCTCGGCTGGATGAGCGAGCAATGGCTCGCTGAGCACCGCGCGTCGCAGGGATAGTACTTGCTCGAAGGAGGTATCGGATGGGAGTCCTGGTCCATCGCACGCTGGCAGTACCGCTGTCGGCGATTGCGCTCTTCACCGTCGCCCTCAGTGCACCGTCAGGCGCCGCGCTCTTGCTGATGCCGCCCGCCACAGTACTGGTTGCCGCAGCGCTCGGGCTCACGGCAATTGCCTTCTTCGCGTCAGGTGCGATCCCCTTCCGCCGCCCGTCTCGATCACTCGTTCGAGTCCGTCCGCGTGAACATACGGCCAACACCAAGCAGGGGATGGT
>JBKPSE010000074.1:0-6729 GCA_046765855.1 Acidobacteriota bacterium
CCTTCGAGCCGGGCGCGGTCGGGCGCGGCAAAGCCGGCGTCGACGCGGCCGCGCAGCCTGGTGCGACCGGCCTTTCCCGACAGACCCATAGACGCGGTGATCGTCTTCACGCCGCGGCAGGCCGACGTCGCCTGTTCGTAGGCAGCCGCGAAGTCAGCGAAAGGCGTGCCGGTGCCCGACGGAAGCGACGGAGCTTTTGGAGCGCATGCGGAGACGATGACAAGCAGTGCGACGCGGCAACATCGAACTGCGAAGAGCGCATGGCGTTCCGACTGCAAACGGACTGCTGCCTGCAAACTGCCGACTGCCTACTTCTTCTTCGCCGCGTCGATTTTCTTCTGAACCTTCGCCTTGTCGATCCCCTCGCCGTCGCCGGCGAGCGCGCGCTGCCACGCTTCGACGGCTTCGCCGCGGCGATTCTGCTTCAGGCGGAGGTCGCCGAGATGATCGAGGATGACCGAGTCCTCCGGCCGCTGGGCTGCGGCTTCAGTGAGCGGCGGATCGGCAAGATCGAGCTTGCCCTGTTGAAAGTAGGCCCAGCCAAGACTGTCCTTGTAGGACGCGTTGTTCGGATCGATCTTGAGCGCGCGCTGAATCAGACCTATGGCTTCGTCGAGGGAGGTGTTGTGTTCGGCAAGCATGTAGCCGAGGTAGTTGAGCGCGTTGGCGTCCAGCGGGTCCTTGGCGATGACATCGCGGAAAACCTTCTGCGCCTCCGATTGCCTGCCGGCGCGATCGAGCGCGGCGCCGTACTGGAACAGCACCATGGTGTTGTCCGGCGCGGCGGCGGCCGCTTCCTTGTAGGTCGCCAGCGCCTCCGCCGATCGTCCGCGAGCGTCGAGCATCTGCGCGAGCAGGAACTTGCCGCGCACGTCGTCGGGATGCGCGGTCTGCAGAGCGCGCGCAGTCGCTTCCGCGCCCGCGAGATCGCCGCTGTCACGCTGCGCCTGCGCCAGCATGAAGGTCAACCGTACGTCGTTGGGAAGGATCTTCAGCGCGTCCTCTAGGACGACGCGCGCGTCGGCTGCGCGGCCGGCGTTGATCAGCGACGATGCGCGTCGGGCGGCAACTTCGGTGTTGCGCGGGTTCAACCGCTGCACCGCGGCCCACGCCTCCGCCGCTTCAGCCCATTTGCGCTCGCGGTCGTAGAGCTCGGCGAGCTGCACCCGACCGCGGAAAAACTGCGGCTGATCAGTGAGCAGATTCTTGAGCGTCTCGATCGCGGCATCGCTCGCACCGGACGCTTCCTGGGCCTCGGCGAGCAGCACGGAACCTTCCGAATATTGCGGCTGCTCGGTGACGATGCGGCGCAGGAGCGGGACGGCGTCGCCCGGACGATCGCGATCCAGATAGAGCCGCGCCAGCGTCAGATCGATGGAAAGCTCGGAACCGCCTTCGCCCCGCGCGATCTCGAGCGCTCGCATCGCCCGCGCAGGGTAAGCGCTCACGTCGTCGCCAGGCTTGATCGGTTGCTTCTGATCGGCAGCCGCGGCGAGCACCGAGCCCAGGATGCGGTTGGCTTCCTTGTTCTTTGGATCGATCTTGAGCGCGTCTTCGGCTGCGGCGACTGCTTCGCGCGGCTTGTCGGCGCGTGCGAAGAGCGCGGCGAGCTCCGCCTTCGGCTCGGCGCTGGCCGGATCGAGCTCGCTCGCCTTCTGGAACGCGGCGACGGCTTCGCCGATCTTTCCCTCGCCCTCCAGGTATCGGCCGAGCAGGAAGTAGTACGCGGGCAGCCCCTGGTCTTTTGGTCCCAGGTCCTGCGGCGCCTGGCCGAGCGAAAGCGCGACGGAGAGCGCAACGGATAACAGGTTCGGCATGTAACTCGATGACTATAATAGCGCCATGGTCGATCCGGAGCTGCTCGACATTCTGGCGTGCCCCAACTGCAAGACGAAAGTGGATCTCGTGAAGGGAGGCACCGCGCTGAAGTGCCCGCAGTGCCGGCGTGTCTATCCCATCAAGGACGACATTCCGGTCATGCTCATCGACGAGGCGACCATCGAACCATAGATTGAAGATTCTCCTGCTGCGGCTGCGCCTGATCGGCGACGTAGTGTTCACGACGCCGCTCATCGCGGCATTGCGGCGCGCATACCCGGAGGCGCGGATCGCTTACCTGGTCGAGCCGGCGGCGGCGCCCATCGTGACTGGCAACCCGAACCTCGACGAGATCATCGTGGCGCCGCGGCGGCGCGGCACGCGCCGCATCCTCGACGATCTCGCGCTTGCACGGCGCCTGCGGCGCGAACGCTTCGACATGGCCATCGATCTGCACGGCGGCCCGCGCAGCGCCTGGCTCGCGCGGGCGAGCGGCGCGAGAGAACGGATCGGATACGACATCAAGGGACGCCGCTGGATGTATACGCGGGTGGCCGCTCGTCCGCGTGACTTGCGGCCCCGCCATTCCGTGCAGAATCAGTGGGATTTGCTCGAGGCGATTCCCGGATGGCGCGGAGGGTCGCCGGATCCGGAGCGCGATCGGATCGACATTCCGCTCGATGCGGCGGCTGAGAAGCGGATGCAGGATCGTCTCGCGGGCGCGGGCGTGCATGACACCGACGAGATCGTCGTCGTACACGTGAGCGCCGGGAATCCGTTCCGCCGCTGGCCGGAAGGATTTTTTGCCGAAACCGCCGCCGCGCTCGCGCGGGCGCGGGAGAATCGCCGCGTCGTGTTCAGCTCCGGGCCGTCGGACCGTCAGGCGGCGTTCCGAATCGCTGCCGACGCGAGGGCGCGACTC
Source organism: Acidobacteriota bacterium (assembly GCA_046765855.1). Lineage (GTDB taxonomy): Bacteria > Acidobacteriota > Vicinamibacteria > Vicinamibacterales > 2-12-FULL-66-21 > JAICSD01. Next base: position 2,741 of record JBKPSE010000074.1, read on the forward strand.
GGAGCGGCCGGCTCCCGTATCATCGATCTCGGAGAATTCGATCTGCAGGAATTGAGGGCGCTCATCGGCCGCAGCCGCCTGTTCGTGGGCGGCGACACCGGACCGCTGCACATTGCCGCGGCGACCGACACACCGGTGGTGGCGATCTTCGGTCCGACGCAGGCGGCGCGCTCCGCGCCCTGGCGGCCGGCGAGACTGGTTACGCTGTCGGTCGAACGCGAAGATCTGTCCTGCCGTCCGTGCGACCAGCGGGTGTGCGCGCCCGGGGATTTTCGCTGCCTGACCCAACTGATGCCCGCAGGGGTGATCGCCGCGGCCGAACGCGCGCTGGAGAGCGATCGTTGAGAACACACGCCGGCGTTCGCGGCGCTGCCGCTTCGGCGGGCGGCGACACCTGGTCGAACGGATGGGCCGACGCGATGCCGGCGCTGCCGGCGGCGCCACTCGAGCGCGCGGCCTGCCTGGCGCTGCTCGGATTTGCCGCCGCGCTACAGGTGTCGATCGCCGCGGCCGACATCCTGCTCACCCTGGCCGTAGTTCTCTGGATCGGGTTGATCGTCAAGAACCGCGAGCGCGTCGACGTTCCCTACATGTTCTGGCCGCTGGCGGCCTACGCGGCAGCGACGCTGATCGCGTCCGCCTTCTCCGTCGACCCGAATGTCAGCTTCGTCGATTCGAAACAGCTCGTGCTGCTGGTGATCGTGCCCGTCGCGTATCGACTGTTCCGCGGACGGCGCGCGATGCTGGCGGTGGACGTCATCATCACAGTGGGCGCGCTGAGCGCGACGTACGGCATCATCCAGTACCTGCTGCTCAACTACGACCATCTCGGCCGGCGCCCGCAGGGCACGCTCGGCCTCTACATGACGTATTCGGGACTGCTGATGCTGGTCACGTGCGCGGCGGTGTCGCGCGTGATGTTCGGCGCGCATCACCGTGTCTGGGCGGCGCTCGTGCTGCCGGCGCTGGTGCTCGCGCTGGCGCTGACGTTGACGCGCAGCGCCTGGGTCGGCGCCTGCGTAGGAGTCGGGGTGCTGTTCCTGATGCGCGACTTCCGCCTGCTCGGCCTGCTGCCGATCGTGCTCGGGATATTCCTGATCTTCGCGCCGTCGATCCTGACCACCCGCCTCTATTCGGCGTTCAGCCTGAAGGACCCGTCGAACGCCGATCGCGTGGCGATGATGAAATCGGGCTGGCGGATCGTCAAGGACGATCCGCTCACCGGCGTCGGGCCTGACATGATCATCCAGGTCTACCCGCACTACCGCGACAAGACGGCGGTGAATCAGCTCAACCCGCACCTGCACAACGTGCCGCTGCAGATTGCCGCCGAGCGCGGTATTCCGGCGCTGCTCGTCTGGCTGTGGTTCATCGTCACGCTCGCCTATGATTTCTTCCGGCGGCGAACGGCAGATTTTCCGTCGCTCTCGAACGCGGGGCTCGCCGCGATCGCGGCCATGCTCGCGGCCGGGCTGTTCGAATACAACTTCGGCGATTCAGAGTTCCTGATGCTGTTCCTGGTCCTGGTGACGCTTCCGTATGCGGCCGAACGCTTCGCCGACTGATCTGCGTGTGCTGCTCGAGCGCGCCCGCGGCCGCTCGGTGCTGGTGGTCGGCGATCTGATGCTCGATCACTTCGTCATCGGCCGGGTCGACCGCATCTCGCCGGAGGCGCCCGTTCCGGTCGTGCAATTCGACCACGAAAGCTTCCGGCTGGGGGGCGCCGCCAACGTCGCGCACAACGTGGCTGCGCTCGGCGGCCACGTCGAAATGGCCGGCGTCGTCGGCAACGATCCCGAGGGCTCGCGTTTGATTGGTGATCTTCGCAATGCCGGCATCGGCATCGGCGGCGTCATCGCTGACAAAGGACGCTGCACCACCCGCAAGCTTCGCGTCGTCACCACGAGAAACCAGCAGGTCGCACGGGTCGATTACGAATGCGACGATCCGATTGCTCCCGAACTGGAAGCGGCGCTGATCAAGAAGATTCGGGACGCCGCCGCGGATGCCGACGTCGTGTTGATCTCGGACTACCAGAAAGGGGCGATCACCAGGAGCACCGCGCAGGCCGCGATCCAGGCCGCAGCGCAAAAAGGCGTGCCTTCGCTGGTCGACCCGAAAGTGCCGCACATCGAGTTCTACGCCGGCGCCAGCCTGATCACGCCGAACCATCACGAGGCGGAGGCCGTGACGCTGCAGCGCATTCGCAGCGCTGAGGACGCGCGCAGCGCCGCGCAGCGCTTCCGCGACCGCTCGAGCTGCAAGAGCGTGCTGATTACTCGAGGTGAGCACGGCATGTGGCTGCTCGGCGACGGCGAGTTCGATCTGCCAGCCGAGGCGCGCGAAGTATCCGACGTCACCGGCGCCGGCGACACGGTCATCGCGGCGATCGCCCTCGGCCTCGCCGGCGGCGGCTCGATGCAGGACGCCGCCCGTCTCGCCAATCGCGCCGCCGGCCTGGCGGTCGCGCGTTTCGGTCCGGTCGCGATCACTGCCGATGAACTTGCCGCAGCGCTCTAGCTGTCTGAGAAATTACGACCGACGCGCCTCACCCGCGCCCCTTCGCCAGCCAGCGCGCGATTTTCTCGGCCCGCGTCGGACGCACCTCCAGCCGGAGGTTGATCGGATGCTGCTTGTAGAGAGCCGCGGCGTCCTTCACTGACATCCCTTCGATGAACGCATCCGCCAGGCGTCGGGCAATTTCCGCGTCGTAGCCCGGCTTGTTGCCCCAGTAGTGCGCGAACCACTGGTCCGCCGCATGCAGACGGCCGGTGCGGCCCAGGACCACTCCCTCGACCAGCTGCTCGGTCGCGAAGTGACGAAGACCAGCTTCCGCCAGCCGGTCGTACAGCTTGATCGCGTCATCGAGCAACGCACGGTCCGCGGCCGGCACGCCGATGACGCCCGAGTTCCACATCGCATCCTGCTCGGAAAAAGTGAAGCCCTGCATCGACCGGAGCGCGGACCACAGCTTGCGATTACCGGCGCGACGGCTGTCAGAGAGCACGTACTCACGCTTGTGCATGAACAGTTCACCGGCGTGGAGCCGGTGCACGAACGGCTGCAGCGGCGCGACGGCAAGCACGTCCGCGTCGAGGAGCACCGTCGCGACCGGCGGCGTGCGGCTCAGGCCGGATTCCGCGGTCGGAATCGCAGCGCGGGCCAGCTCGAGTTTCTGGCGCATCGAAAAGGGCGTCGGCCCGCGCCACGCCTGCAGGCGCGCGAAGTCGAGATACTCGATCTCGACGCGCGTGCCGAACCAGACGTAACACTCCGGCCGGTCGGTGGCGACGACCAGCTCGTAAGGATCTGGAGCATGCGCGACGAGCGACAGCAGCAGCATCAGCGATTGCCGGTAGACGCCCGGAGCATCGCCGTATGCCAGAGTCACGTAGCGGATCATTCAGCGATGCACCAGGCAGCGATGCCGCAGGCGAAAATCAGCAGAAAGGGATCGCGAACGGCGGGCGTGACGTAACCGACGTTGAAGATGAGGACGAGCGCGGCAAGCGCGGCGAGGCGCGCGCGCGTGTGGGCGCGAACCGCGAGAAGAATGACCGCCGGGAACGTGAACACGATGTGGTGTGTCTCGGACTTCGGCGATAGTAGCACCACGAGCGAGAGATACCCGGCGGCGGCGGCGCGGGAGAAATGATGTCGCGCGTCGGCGATCATCGCGGCGCCGACGAGCACGGCAGCCATGGCGAGATTCACCCACCAGGGCGCGGAAGTGTAACCGGCAAGACGAGCGAGCGCCGCGGCAACATTCAGATGAATGAAGTCGGGCACGCCGGCTGCGCCGGCTTCGCCGCCGGAAATCTTCTGGAAGTAGTCGACCGTCCAGCGTACGGCATCGGGACCGACCCACAGAACGGGCACCAGACAGAACGCGGCGGCAGCGACAAAACCGACGCCGAGTTCCGTCCATCGGCGCCGCAACAGGAACCAGGGGGCGAGAATCAGTGGAAACAGCTTCAGCGCGATTCCCA
>JBKPSE010000075.1:0-3455 GCA_046765855.1 Acidobacteriota bacterium
GGCTGCGTGATCGCCTCACGCGCAGCGGCCTGCGCCATCACATGGCTTCGGAGGTCGCGCCACGTCCGAAACCCGAGCTCACGGGCGATCGCGAACTGTGCATCGGCGAGCTTGATCGTCGCCGCATCTGGCATGGGGAGAGCGACAGCGCCGGCGAGACGCCGGCGCGCCCCCGCGTCGCCGGCGCGGACGGCGCGGAGCAGATCCTTCGCGCGCTTACGTTGCTGTTCTAGGTTGAGCCGGAAGGCGGCGTACGGGTCGGACGTGCCGGGCATGCAGATCCCCTTTCGCGTGCCTGCGTCCGCACCAGGCTGAAAGAGGACGATGGATCGCGATGTGCGAATCGATCGTGGTCGTGGGCGCAGCCCTTTCCGCGGACGTGGATGCTCCGACCGAGCGCCTTCATTTTGCGCCGGGGAGCGCATGGCGGTCAATCGCCAGGGCAACGACGAGCGGACGTGCCGGCCGTGAGAACCGTGGCTTCAGATTTCCGCGCGTTCCGCGGTATTCCGTGGCCCGATCCTTTCGTGTATTCCGCGTATTCCGCGGCTCTACGTTTCCGTATTCCGCGGCCCTAAGGATTTCCGTGAATTCCGCGTATTCCGCGGCTCGATATTTCAGTGGATTCCGCGTACTCCGTGGCCCGAGATCCGCGCGGTCCGTGGCTACACGCGCGGCGCCGGCGCAGCCGGGAACTCGTCCGGCCTGTGCCGCCGCAGCCGGGCGTTCGCGGCGGTCACCTCGACGCCGTACAGCAGCAGCACCGCCGAGATGTAGATCCAGATCAGGAACACGACAACAGCGGCAATCGAGCCGTGCATCTTGCTGAACCGGGAAAGATCGCGGACGTACCACGAAAACCCGAACAGCGCGCCGCGCCAGAGAAGACCGGTGACGATCGCCCCGACCCAGACGTCGCGGAAGCGCACCTTCGCGTTGGGCACGAAATAGAAGATCAGGCCGACCACCGCGATGAACACCATGGTGCTGCCCCAGCGCACCGCGAAGTGGTGCAGCACCGAAAGCTTTGGAACGTGCAGCGCCACCACCGCAAACCAGCGTGCTTCGACAACGTTGATCGCGGTCACCAGGAGCAGGCCTGCGAGCAGCAGCAGGCTCGCGGCCACGAGCATGATGAACGAAATCAGCTTGTGCTTGAGATAGCTGGGCTGGCGCTCGACGCCCCACGCGTGATTCACCGCGGAGGTGATCGCGCCGAACACCCCCATCGCCGCCCAGATCATGAGCAGCGTGCCGGCGATGCCGAGGCGCACCGTGCTCTGTTGCATGGCGTCGAGCTGGGTCGTGACGAACTCGAACTGCCGCGGGAAATAGCGGAGCACGAACTCCAGGATTGCCGCGCGATCCCCCGGATCGGCGGTAACGCTGCCGAGGATCGAAAAGACCAGCAGGAAGAACGGGAACAGCGAGAGGAGCGTGTAGTAGGCGATCGACGATGCGAAGGTCAGGTCGTTGCTGCTGTAGATGCCGACGACGCCGCGCCAGATGGCGAGCAGGGTGAGGCGGAACTCGGCGTAGACGCGAAGCGCCGCGCGGCGCGCGATCACGGCGTCATTCTAGCCCGCGATGGTAGACCGATCGGGTCGAACCGAGGCGCCCTCGGAGCGCCGCAGCTCGGCGTGACCCGGGCGCGACGAGGCGTCCCAGGCGTTGCGCACGGCGCCTGCCACCACCGCGGCAAGCGGTCCGCCGGCGTACTGGCGCGCGAGGTTCCACGCGAGCCGCCGCAGTTTGGGATTGCGCAGGACGAGGACCGCGGCCCCGAGGGCCGCGGCCGCCATCACGACGTTCGCAGTCTTCCGCGCCTGCTCTTCAGTCATGCATTCGACTTACTGACTACCGTCTACCGTCTACGGTTTGGTTTTCAGTCCTCTAGGCTCCGTAAGCGCCGCCGGACGTGCTGGTCGTGCCGACGTTGCCGGTCGCGCCGGTGCTGCCGGTCGAACCCGTGTTGCCGGTGTTGCCGGCGCCGCTGATGTTGGTCGACGAGCCCGAGGTGCCGGCCGCCGCCATGTTGCCGACGCTCGAGCGCGCCCGATCGTAGGCTTCGCGGCCGCGATCCATCATCTGGCTGACTTTCTCGCTGGCCTGCGAGTAGGTCTGGTCGGCGACGTCACGCAGCCGGCCGGTCTGATCGGCGAGCTGGGTCCCCAGCTGCGAGCGCAGCTCGGATCCCGCCTTCGGGGCGAACAGCATTCCCAGGCCTGCGCCGAGCACGGTGCCCGCGAGCAGTCCCATCAGAAACGAGCCGCCGCCTTCTTCTCTCTCGAACCGATCGTATTCGTACGCCATGTGTCCTCCTCTGTTACGCGTGTGATTCCCGGTGCAGCAGCGACATGATCACGGCGCGGACACCGCGCACGACGCCGACTGCCTGATTGACTTTGTCGTGAACGCCCGCGCGCACCCGCGCCGCGGTATCGTCCACCCGATCGATGGTCCCCGTGATCGCATGATCGACCCGCTCGGTCTGCTGGCTGACCCGCGCGGTGATCGCTTTCACGTCGGCCAGAATCGCATCCGCCTTTTCCCGCAGCGGCGCGATCTGACGCGTCTCGAGATCGTTGACCAGTGTCATCACGCGCGAATAGGCGAGATAGCCCGCCACGCCGATGCCAATGAGCAGCAGCGCCTGAAGGACGCTGACCACGGCCATGATCCAGAGCGGGATGCTGAGAGACTGCAGGTCGCCCATGGGTATGCCCCTCCTAGGCGGACCAGCGCCCCTGCGCGGTCCCGCCGGTGATTTCGTTCAGCGATCGCCAGCCTTCGTTGGCGGCGGTCTTCGCCTTGTCGACGGTGCCGCGCACGTTCGCCAGCTCGCGCACGAAATCGTCGAGCTTCGGTTCGATCTGCACCCGGAGCCGCCGCCCCTGCTCCGTCAGATACAACCAGCCCCAAACTCCACCGGCGACAGCGCCCACGAGCGTCGCCAGCAATACACGCGATCGTTCCTCCACGTCGACCTCCTTGGCCTGACCGCGCGCACGCCCACACGCACGTCCGCGATCACCCCTTGATGTATCAAAAAGGGTGCCGCGGGACGGATGAGTTGGTGGGAAAACGTGGAAATGGCGAAATCGGCGATTTCACGCGCCTGCCGCGCGGCGCGCGCCCGATTTCCCCCCGTCCTGAATCTCGTGCTTCTTCATCTTGCTGTACAAGGTGGGCCGATACAGGCCAAGAATCTGCGCCGCTTCCTGTTTGTTCCAGTTCGTCCGCTGCAACGTCTGAAGAATTGCCATCTTCTCGATCTCGGCAAGCGTCCGATGCGGGGGTATCACGAACTCTGTCGTCGTTGCGCTCTCGGTCCGCAGCGATTCAGGTAAATCATTCACGGTGATCTCGTTTCCCTTCGCCACGAGCACGCCGCGCTCGATTACGTTTTCGAGCTCGCGCACGTTGCCCGGCCAGCGATGGCGGATCAGCACGTG
>JBKPSE010000076.1:0-16091 GCA_046765855.1 Acidobacteriota bacterium
GACCGCGATCGCCGCCGCGAGTGATGCGCGCAGGCGGCAGGCCAGCGCCGTGACGGCATGCGCGCCCGCGATCAATATCGCCTGCACGGCCTGAATCGCCGCCGGTCCGATCGACGTCCACAGCCAGTACGAGCCCAGGTCGAACAGCCACGAGGTGTAATGCTGCGGATAATCGCGGTAGAGAAAACTGAAAAGGTTGGTGTGGACCAGACGACCGGCCGCCGCCTCGCGCCCTTGCGCGAGATGCCACCACAGGTCAGGCTCGTATGTGCTGCGGAAGCTGACGAGACAGGCGGCGGCGAGAATCGCCGCGCCGCAGGCCGTTTTCCTCATTCCGGTCCGGCCGACTGTATCATCAGCACTACGCCACCGATCGGCACCATGAGGGATCGCGACAACACCAGAACCGTGTACTCGAGCGCTGCGGGGAAGATCTGCCGCGGCTGCGGACAGCCGGAGCGCGGCTGCACCTGCGGAGCCGCTGCGGCGGAAGCCGTGCCCGTCCGTCCCGTCGCCAAGCTGCGCATGGAGCGCGCCGGACGCGGCGGCAAGACGGTCACGGTCGTGTTCGGCCTGCCCAACAACGCCGCCTTCCTGCGCGATCTCGCCAGGGACCTGAAGAAGGCCTGCGGCACCGGCGGCACCGTCACCGACGAGGGGGTGGAGCTGCAGGGGGATTTGCGCGAGCGGGTGCGCGAGGTACTGATCGCCAGGGGCTTCGGCGTCAAGGGGTGATGCCGCAGCCGTTGCGCATCGCGTTCCTCGGCTGCGGATTCATCACCCGCGTGCACAGCAGTCAGCTGCGATCGCTGCGACCGGCGGTGACCTGCGCCTATGCGAGCCGCGATCGGCGGCGCGCCGAAGCCTACCGCACGCGCTACTCGGGGTTCGCCAGCTTTGCCGATTACGACAGCGCGATCGCAGACCCGCGAGTCGACGCCGTCGTCATCGCGGTGCCGCCGAAGTTTCACCTCGATCTGGCGCTGCAGGCGCTCGGCGCCGGCAAGCACGTGCTGGTCGAGAAGCCGGCGTTTCTGCGCCTCGAGGATTACCAGCGCGTCGCCGCTGTCCGCGACTCCGCGAAGCGCGTGGTGCTCGTGGGGGAGAACGATCATTACAAGCCGCTCGCGGTGCGGCTGCGCGCGCTGCTCGCCGAACGGGTGATCGGCGATATGGTGTTCGCGCACTTCACCACCATCGCCCATCGATTCAAGGCCGCGGACGACTGGCGCAACGACGAAACGATGGCCGGCGGCGATGCCTTTTTCGAGGAAGGCATTCACTGGCTGCACATTGCCGGCAGCCTTGGTCCGGTAATCACCGCGATTCAAGGCTACCGTCCAACAGTGGCGGCCGAGGGCCCGGATCGGCGCGCCAAGAGCATGATGGTCGCGTTCCGCTACGACAACGGCGCTGTCGGATCCCTGTATTACTCGCGGGAAATTCCCTCCCTGTTCCGCGGATTACGCGTGTCCAAGTTGTACGGGCGGAACGGCGTAATCAGCTTCGAATCGAATGGCCTCGCCCTGCTCGCGCGCGGGCGCGGTCTGCCGCGCCTCATTTTTCCCGGCCTGACCGATATTCGCGGCTACAAGGCGATGTATCGCGACTTCCGGCGCGCCATCGAGCAGGGGACCACGCCCGAGATGAGCCTGGAACGCGCCATGGACGACCAGCGCCTGATGGATCAGGTCTACGCGAGCCTGTGAGCGAACGCTTCGACATCGTCATCATCGGCAGCGGCGCCGGCGGCGGGACAATGGCTCGCGCGCTGGCGCCGAGCGGCGCTCGCATCCTGCTGGTCGAGCGCGGAGACTTCGTGCCTCAGGAGGACGAAAACTGGAATCCCGAGGAGGTGTGGAAGAAGCTGCGCTACCGGACGCGCGAGCGGTGGCTCGACGAGCGCGGACGCGAGTTCCGGCCCTACACCCACTACAACGTCGGCGGCAACACGAAGTTCTGGGGCAGCGTGCTCTACCGGCTGCGCCGCGAGGATTTCGGCCCTCTGCAGCACATCGACGGCGTCTCGCCGGCGTGGCCGATCGATTACGACACGCTGGCGCCGTACTACGATCGCGCCGAACAGCTCTATTGCGTCCGCGGCGCCGCCGGCGAGGACCCGACGGAGCCGCCGCGCGGACCGTATCCGTTCCCTCCCGTTCCGCACGCGCCGGGCATGGCGCGCATCGCCGCGCGGCTGCGCGAGCAGGGGCTGCATCCTTCACCGCTGCCGCTTGGACTGTTGAACCCGGGCGATCCGAACGGCTGCCGGCTGTGCAACACCTGCAACTCGTTCGTCTGCCGCGTCCACGCCAAGAGCGACGCCGACGTCATTGCGGTTCGCCCTGCCGCGGCGTACCCGAACGTGACGCTGTGGACGAACGCGTGCGCGCGGCGCTTGATCCACGAGCCGTCGGGCCGCACCATCGAAGCGGTCGAGATCGAACGCGCCGGCGCGATCGAACGGATCGAAGCGTCGACGTTCGTGGCCTCTTGCGGCGCGATCAATTCGGCTGCGCTGCTGCTGCGCTCCGCCTCCGACAAACATCCTGACGGCCTGGCGAATTCGTCGGGCCTGGTGGGCCGCCGCTACATGGCCCACCTCGCGACCATGCTCGAAGGCGTGCGCTGGCACAAGAACGCCGACGAGTTTCAGAAGACGCTGGCGATCAACGACTTCTATCTCGCCGGACCGCACTCGCCCTATCCGCTTGGACAGATCCAGTCCCAGGGGCGCACCCACGCAATCATGGCCAAGGTCACCGGCGATGAGTGGAACTTCAAGGGGCTCGAGATGCGGCACATTCCGCTGTGGGCCTACGAGGCGTGGGTCTCGCGCGCGACCGATTGGCTGGCGATGACCGAGGATCTGCCCGATCGCGACAACCGCGTGCGGGTGACGGCCGACGGCCGAATCGTGCTCGAGTATCGTCCCAACAACACGAAGGCGCACGCGCAACTCGTCGAGCGGCTGCGCCGCATCCTGGCGCGGCTTGGCTACTGGTCGCCGAAGCTGTTCACGCACTCGGCCGGCGCCAGGAACACGACGCACCAGTGCGGCACGCTGGTCTTCGGCACCGATCCGCGGCACTCGGTGCTCGATCCGTTCTGCCGCACGCACGACGTCGCCAATCTCTTCGTCGTCGACGCCTCGTTCTTTCCCTCGTCGGCCGCGGTCAATCCCGGGCTCACGATTGCGGCGCAGGCGCTGCGCGTGGCCGATCACCTCATCGAGACCGATTTATGAAGGCGCGTTCGTTCAGCCACACGGGCATCACGGTGTCGAACTTCAACCGCGCGGTGCGGTTCTATTGGGACATCTTCGGCTGTCCGCTGGTCGGCGTATCGGAGGCGCCGGCCGAGCGCGTGCGCGGCTTCTTTGGCGTCGATGTGCCGGGCGCGACCTGCAGGATTGGATGGATCCGGATCCCGGGCGGCGCGGTCATCGAAATCTTCCACTTCGAACCGCAGCAGGCGGCGCTTCCGGTCGTCTGGAACCGCATCGGCGAAACGCATATCTGCCTCAACGTGCGCGGCATCCGCAAGTGGCACGATTACCTGGTCAGCAAGGGCGTCGAGATTGTGAGCCCGCCGGAGCAGTCGCCGCGCGGACACTGGCTGTTCTTCGTCAGAGACTTCGACGGCAACCTCATCGAGATCACGGATCTCGGTTACATGTACTACGTGCTGCAGTGGCTGGGTCCGCTGGGCGGCTGGGTGTTCCGGCGCGGAATGTACCGCAAGTACTACGAGCCCGCTCCGTGAAGCCCAGCCGCGGGCAGCGGCTACCCAGGGGCAGGTCGGCAAAAATCTATGGATTTTGCGACCTCACGCCATATACTTGGCGTTCTTGTCTGGAAGGACGGCTATGGCATCGATGAACGGAACCATCAAGCGGATCGTCAGCGACAAAGGATTTGGCTTCATCCTGGCTGCCGATGGGAACGAGTACTTTTTCCACAACTCGGCGTGTCAGGGAACGCGGTTCGATGAGCTGCGCGAGGGACAGTCGGTGACCTTCGAAAAAGGTCAGGGTCCGAAAGGGCCGCGCGCGGAAGGCGTCCGCGTCGCGTAACCAACGTTCGGCGCTACAATCAGGGCCAGGAGGACGCCATGGCTCCAGCGAAATGCGCGCATCCCGCCTGCAACTGCACCGTCCCGCCGAACGGTCCCTTTGGCAAATACTGCAGCGATCATTGCAAGGACGCTGGCCGGATTACCGAGCTGCGCTGCACGTGTCATCACGCGGGATGTGATTAGGCCGCGCAGGCGGCCGCCGTCACTTCACGAGGAACAGCCTGTCCTGGCGCTTCAGCGCCCAGCGGATCTTTCCGTCTGCGCCGACGATGGCATCCTCTTCCTGCGCCATGCGTACGCCTTGCCCGTCCCACTCGGGGACGGGTGTCGTCGCCTGCAGTTCGATCGAGAACCACATGCTTGGGAGCACGCGCGCGTCGCCGCGGCCGGGCACCCCCTGCTGGTAATCCCATAATCCGATCAGCGGTCCCGCGCCATGGCCGTGCAGCCCGATCGGGTGTGAGTACACCGTCCCATCGATCCCCTGCGCTTTCATGCGCGATCGGGCGGCGGCCAGGATTTCGTTGCCGGTCCGCCCCGGCCGGATCTCGTCCATGACGATGTCCTGCAGGGCGTTGCCGTTTGCGAGCGCCTTGCGGATGCCTGCGGGCGCGTCGGTTTCCCCCTCGCGCAGCACGTATGCGTTGTGCTGCGTATCGGTGTTGAGGCGCGCGACCGTGATGCCGACGTCGCAGTGCAGGACGTCGCCGCGCTCGATGATCGGATCGTCGCCGATTTCTGCCGCCGTCCGGCCGCGCCGCTGCACCTCGATGCTCGGTTGAAACCACGTGCCGAGTCCCTGATCGTTCACACGCTGGCGCCACCACCAGACGAGATCGCTGGCGCGCGTCCTGCCCGGCGTAATGACTGCGCTCGAGAACATCTTCTGGGTCATCGACCAGACCAGTTCCTGCATGCGGCGGTAGAACGCTTCTTCTTCAGGGAGCCGCGACGCGATCAGGTCGAGCGGGAGGCCTTCCGCGTCCTTGAACTTCGACGTCCACGACGGGCCGAGCGCGGCGGACATCCCCGCCAGCTCTCCGCTCGAGAGCCCGTCAGAGAAGGCGAACACCGTCGATCGATCGATGCCGATCGTGCGCGGTTTGCGTTCCTCGACGACGTCCTTGAGCATCTGCCACTGTTCGTCTCCCCACAATTCCGCCTGCGGGCCGCGGCCGACGTCCGCTGCAGCCGGCGTGGACGATCGGCGAGCGTCGAAGACCCCGCCTTGGGATGTGCCGCCGAGCGCGATGCGCTGGATGCAGGACGCGGCCACGGGCATGTCTGTCGCCGCACACGTGTCGAAGAAGACGTAAATGGTCCGGCGCCGCGCGGCGAAGGTTTCGGGCGCGGCGATCGCCGGGAAGATCGGATCCTCGTTGTACTCGCGCATCGGCACGACCCACATGTCGATGGCGTGACGGCGCATGAGCGCGGGAAGGAACGTGTCGAGCCGCTTCTTCAGCCAATCCTGCTGCAAGGCCGCCTGCTCCCGCAGCGTCCCGAACGGACGTTCGGCCGCAGATGTCTGGGCCGAGGCGCTGCTTGCGGCGAGCAGCAGTGCGAGCCCACAGAGGAAACTGCCGCTCATTTCTCCGCCCGATCCGACCGCGCCGCCCGTACGGTGACGCGGTAGCTGTTCTCGGCGTTCAGGTTGATCAGTGACACGAACGCGCGTCCGTTGCGATCGGTCCCGATCGTTCCCGACTGCGACACCGCGGAGACCTCCCATCCTTTCGGCAGCAGGATGGTGTTGCGCAGTCCCTTGACGGTGCGCTGGAACACGAGCTCGTCGCGCACGAGCGTGTAGCCGGACGCGCGCAGCGTTCCCACGATTTTGAGGTGCGCGCTCTGTCTGTCGTTTTCAATCGGCACGTCGAGCGTGGCCCACGTGGCGCCGCGCTCCTTCTTCGTCGTCAGCCGCTTGGCGGTGTCGAGATCGATCACCTGCAGATCCTGGAGCGGCAGGTATGACAGCGAATCCAGCCGCGCGCGCGCTCCGGGGCGATAGTCGCTGTAGATCTGTTCGACGAAGACCTTTCCCGTCTCGGGCGTGTCGAGGTCGTAGAGCGTTTTGATGTCGTTGAAGAACATGTCGTCGAACTTGCCGGGCGTGAAGGTCGCCGTGGTCGGACGCGCGTGAATGGTGACCGGATTCGACTGTCCGCTCGGGTTCGCGAACGCCAGCTTCAACCGCCCGTCGGACGTCGTGGTCATTTGCGCCGCGACGTCGGAGGAGATGAACGCGTATCCTCTCGGCAGGACGACGCCGAGGCGGTAGCCGGACAGGCTGCGGACCCAGACGATGTCCTTGCCGTTCATCATGTAGGTGCGCGGGTCCTTGTAGGTCTTGTAGATCAAGACCCGGCCGATGCCTCCCTCCGGCACTTTCATCGGCAGGGTCGCCCGGATTTGGTGGGCATCCGCCTCGCCGGCGACGGGCTCGTAGGTGAATTTCACCGGATTGCCGGTTCGCGGATCGTAGACTTCGATGCCGGTGCCCTCGCTGCCGCCGCGTGTCGCGTTGACGATCTCGGTGGCGCCGGGACGGGCTTCGGGCAGATACGTGATGCGGAACGACTCGCTGCCCGGTTCGAGAATCTCGTACTGGGTGTACGGATCCTGTGTGAAGTATCGTGTGAGCGGCGGACTGGGGCGGAGTGAACCGTCCGGATTGGTGCCGCCGGGGAACTGACCGCCGGCGCGTTGCTCGACGCGGGCGTCGCTGACATCCCGCCGGAGCCGCTCGGCGGTCACGGCGGGGGCGCGGCCGTGCGCAAGCGGCAGCACCGGCAGCGCGAGCAGACCACCGGCGACAAGGACTCTCTTCATCGGCGCAGTCTATATGAAAGTACTGGCTCGCATGACTCTCGCGGAACTCGACGCGGCCGCGGCGGTCGTCTACGAGGCGATGCGCCCGACGCCGCAGCAGCGATGGCCGCTGCTCGACGCGCGCTGCGGCGCCGCCGTCTGGGTGAAGCACGAGAACCAGACGCCGGTCGGCGCCTTCAAGGTGCGCGGCGGGCTCGTCTACTTTGATCATCTTCGCCAGTCACGAGCCCCGGTTCCCGGCGTCGTCGCGGCAACGCGCGGCAATCACGGGCAATCGATCGGGTTCGCCGCGCTGCGCTACGGGATTCCGGCGGCGATCGTCGTGCCGCACGGCAACAGCCCGGGGAAGAACGCGGCGATGCGCGCGCTCGGGGTCGAGCTGATCGAAGAAGGCCATGACTTCCAGGCGGCGCTCGAAGCCGCCGAACGCATTGCCGCGACCCGCCTGTGGCACATGGTGCCGTCGTTCGACGAGTGGCTGGTGCGTGGCGTTGCGTCCTACACTCTCGAGCTGCTTCGCGCCGTGCCCACACTCGACACTCTCTACGTCCCGATCGGACTGGGCTCGGGCATCTGTGGCGCCATTGCCGCCCGCAACGCGCTGAAGAGTCCGACCCGCATCGTTGGCGTCGTCGCCGCCGCCGCGCCGGCATATGCGCGCTCGCTCGCACTCGGACGTCCGGTCTCGCACGAAGCCACTACCCGCATTGCCGACGGGATGGCATGCCGGACGCCGGTGCTCGCCGCCCTCGAGATCATCCGCAGCGGCGCCGATCGCATCGTCGAGGTGACCGACGACGAGATAGAGGCGGCGATGCGGGCGATTTACGACGACACGCACAACGTGGCCGAAGGCGCGGCAGCTTCGGCGCTGGCGGCGCTGCTGAAGGAATGCGATCTGGCGAGCGGCCGTGACGTGGCGATCGTTCTCACCGGCGCGAATGTGGACGCGGCGGTGTTCGCCCGCGTGCTGGGCGGTTAAGATGTGCGCGTGAAGCGCGCAGCCCTCGTCCTGCTCGTCGTCCTCGTCGCCGGCGCCGCCGTTCTGTACTTCGCCGCGCAGCGTGTGCTCGGCTCGGACCTCGTGCGGCGGCAGATCGAACAGCAGCTCACGGCGCGGCTCGGGCAGCCGGTGAAAGTAGGCTCGGCCGCCGCCCACGTGTTTCCCGGCATTGCCGTCGATCTCGGCGACGTCGCGATCGGCGAGCCCGAGGCGCTGCGGCTGCAACGTATTCGGGTATTCACCGGCATCCGCGCGCTGTTCGGCGACACCGTCGACATCCGCCAGGTCGCCGTCACCAATGGCCGCCCCGGCGCCGGCGCACCGGCCGTGTCGTTCGACCTCGACGCCTCCGTGCTGGGCGATCGGCTGGACGTGAACAGCCTGACGATTCGCGGACCATCCACGACGATTGCTGCGAAGGGAGCGCTGACGAGCATTGCCGGCGTCGAAGGGGAGTTCAACGCCGAGTCGCCGCTGCTCGATCTAAACGAGTTGATTGCGATCGGTGGAGCGCTGGCGCCGCCGCGCGCGCGCAGCAGCGCCGCAGCCCCCTCGCCGATGCATCTCGTCGTCCACCTCAAAACGCCGAAAGTGCGGTTCGGCGCCGACGAGTTCCGCGACTTGTCGACCACCATCGAGACGGTGCCGGGGCGCGTGGTGCTGAACGGCACGTCGGTGAATCTGTTCGGCGGCTCGTTCAAGGGAAAGCTTGATGCGGACACGCATGCCGCGACACCGGTCGTGCGGCTGACCGGTTCCGTCACCGACGTCGACGTCGCAAAGCTGCTCGAGCGCAGCGGTTCGGCAGGCGGCGTGACCGGGCGGCTTTCCGGCACCGTCTCGCTGGTCGCGGAGGGGGCCGACGGCGCGACGCTGACGCGCACGGCACGCGGCACCATCAATGCGATGCTGCGCAAGGGAACTCTGCCCCATCTGGATATGGTGCGCACCGTGGTGCTTGCGTTCGGCAAACCCTCAGGTGCGCCGGCAGAAGGCGCGGGGACCGCGTTCGACAGCCTGGGGGGAACCTTCGCGCTGGCGAACGGATCGCTGCGCAGCGAGAACCTGCAGTTGCGCTCGCGCGATCTGGATAGCGATGGACGCGGCACGCTGGCGATCGCGACCGGCGCGCTCGACGCGCGCGCCGACATCGCGCTCTCGCGCGACCTGACGGCGCAGGCGGGAACGGATTTGCGCCGCTACGCGCAGCAGGACGGCCGCGTCATCGTTCCTGCGACCGTGCGCGGCACCCTCGAACGGCCGTCGGTCTTCATCGACGTCGCCGCCGCGGCGCGGCGCGCCGTGGGCAACGAGATTCAGCGGCGCGCAACCGACTTTCTCGGAGGGCTGTTCAAGAAGAAGAAAAAAGGCGGCGGCTCCTGAGTGTGGGCGGTTAGCCGCGCAAACCTGCCAGGCCGAACAGCACGGTAGCCAGCGCCGAGTAATCGTCTTCACCGCGGCCGGCGGCGACGAGGGCAGTCACGAGTTGATGCACCGTCGCGGCGACCGGCGCGGCAACTCCATTGGCGCCCAGCGTTTCGGCCGCGACTCGGTAATCCTTCGCATACAGCTTCGACTTGAAGCCCGGCTTGTAATTGCCGTTGAGGATCCGTTCGCCGTGGACTTCGAGCACGCGGCTGCCCGCGAAGCCGCCCAGCAGCGCCTCGCGCACTCTTGCCGCGTCGACCCCTGCCTTGCGCGCGAGCGCGAAGGCCTCGCTCACCGCCGCGAGCGTGCCGCCGATCACCATCTGATTGCACACCTTGCACACCTGTCCCGCGCCCGACTCGCCGATGTGAACGATGCGCTCGGGATTGCCGACAGCTTCGAGGATCGGCCGCACGTCGTTGAACGCCGCCGCATCGCCGCCGACCATGATCGACAGCGTGCCGGAGATCGCGCCGATTTCGCCGCCGCTGACGGGTGCATCGAGCAGCGTCGCCTGCCGCGAGCGTGCCGCTTCGGCGAGGCGCCTCGTCACGACGGGTGAGATGCTGCTGCTGTCGATCAGGATCGTGCCCGGCTGCACCGCGCTGAAGATCCCCTCCGGACCGTCCAGCACGAGCTCGACGTCGGGAGAGTCGGGCAGCATGGTAAAGATGCGGCGCGCCCGCCGTGCGACCTCGGCGGGGGAGCCGGCGCGCGCCGCGCCGGCGGCGACGACTTCGTCGACCGGACCAGCGCTGCGGCTGTGCACCACCAGCGGGTAGCCGTGTTTCAGAAGATTCTTCGCCATGGGCTTGCCCATGAGGCCAAGGCCGATGAAGCCAACCGTGTCCCGCATTGGGCTATTCTGACACTCCCATGACGAACATCACCACGTCCTGCGCCGCGTCGCGCCGCCGCTTTCTCCGCGCCGCGGGCGTGCTCTCCGGCAGCGCGTTGCTGTTCCGCCGCACCGCTGCGGATCTGCTGGCCGTCCAGGGGACCGAGCTCGAACAACGCCGGGCGCAGACCGGCGCGCAGCCAATCGTCACGACGAAGCTGACCGATCGGATCGCGCTGCTCTCAGGTCCCGGCGGCAACGTCGTCGTGCTCCACGGGCCCGATGGACTGATCGTTGTCGACGGCTTCGTCAAGCCCGCCTTCGCCAAATTGAGGACCGCGCTCGCTGCGGTGAACGCCGGGCCGGTCAAGTCGATGATCGATACGCACTGGCATTTCGATCACGCCGACAACAACGGCAACTTCCGTGCGGAGGGCGCGGGCGTGATCGCACACGAGAACACCAAGCGCCGGCTGATGCAGTCTCACGATCTGCTCGGCATGCACTTCGATCCGTCGCCGTCCTCGGAGCTGCCGACGCAGACGTTCGCCTCCGGTCTGACGCTGAATGCCAACGGCGAACAGACCGACCTGCGCCATGTACCGCCCGCCCACACGGACACCGACATCCTTGTCCACTTCCTCAACGCCAACGTCCTGCACATGGGCGATCTGTACTTCAACGGCATGTATCCCTTCATCGACGCCAGCACCGGCGGAACTATCGACGGTGTCATCGACGCCTCGAACACCGTGTTGAACACGATCGACGCGCGGACGAAGATTGTGCCGGGACATGGTCCCGTCAGCAGCCGCACGGCGCTGGAAGCAAACGTGCACATGCTGACCAGCGTTCGTGACAAGGTCCGCGCCGCGCGGAAACAGGGAAAATCGCTCGCCGAGGTGCAGGCGGCCCGGCCGACCGCGCCATTCGACGAGGCCTGGGGGAAGGGCCCGATGCCGCCGAACGACTTCATCGCCATCGTCTACAACACGACGCGATAGTTCGCATCGATGACAACACTCGCGTCCGTGCGGCGGATGCTTGCGGCCATCCTCCTGCTCGGCACGAGCGGAACGATGATCGAGCTCCTGCTCGTCGGCCATGACGACGGGGCGATCCAGCTCGTGCCGCTGGTACTGCTCGGCGTCGGATTCTTCACCGTCTGCTGGCGGATGTGGAGCGGCTCCTCGGCCAGCGCGGCCGCGGTGCAGATTGTCATGGTTTTGTTTCTTGCCGCCGGCGCCGCGGGGGTGTACTTCCATTACCAGGCGAACGTCGAATTCCAGCGCGAGACGGATCCCTCGCTCGCCGGCCGCGCGCTTCTGTGGAGCGTCCTGCGCGCGAAGGTACCGCCGGCGCTCGCGCCAGGGGTGATGATTCAGCTTGGACTCATCGGTCTCGCCTACACATACCGCGATAAGGAGCTCTGAATGAGGTACTCAGTGAATCGATGGCTTTGCACCGCTGCGTTACTCGTCGCCGCCTGCGCGTTCGCATCGGCGCAGGTGGGGAAGTCCCAAGGGGTGGCAGACATCAATACGATGAGCGAGGCCGAGGTGGCGAGCTTGCCGGCGGTCACGCCCGGCATCGCCAAGGCGCTGACGGCGAAACGGCCGTTCAACAGCATCACCGAGCTCAACGCGTTCCTGCTCGCGCAGGGTCTCACGCAGGAACAGGCCGCCGCGATCTATCCGAAGGCGTTCGTCCATATCAACCTGAACACCGCGACTGCGGACGAGATCATGCTGGTGCCGGGCGCTGGCCGTCGCATGGCGCGCGAGTTCCCGGAATACCGGCCGTGGAAGACGTACGCGCAGTTCGATCGCGAAATCGGGAAGTACGTGGGACCGGAGGCGACGGCGAGGCTCGCGCAGTACACGTTCATTCCTCTCAACGCCAACACGGCCAGCGATGCAGATCTGATGACCGTCCCAGGCGCAAACCAGGCTTGGGTCGACAAGGTCAAGACGGGACGGCCGTACAAAGCGGCGGCCGATCTCGAGAAGACTGCGGGCAAGGCCCAGGCCCGATTCTTCGTCGTCGAATAGGAGGCGCGGATGATACGGTACGCCGGTGTCGCCGCGGCAATCCTGACTGGCGCGACACTCGCAGCGCAGGAGACCCACCAACACGACGGACGTTTCGGCACGGTGGCGTTCGCCAATTCGTGCAGCGCCGCGGTGCAGCCGCCGTTCGCGCGTGCGATGGCGCTGCTGCACTCGTTCGAGTTCGGGCCGGCAATCGAGGGCTTCAAACGCGTTGCCGAGCAGGATCCGTCCTGCGGCATCGCCTACTGGGGTATTGGACTCGCGCAGTTCGAGAATCCGTTCGCGGTCGCGATTCGGACGCCGCGGCTGCTGCAGGCGGGCCGGGACACGGCAGCCCGCGCCGCAGCGACCGGCGCGAAGACCTCGCGCGAGCGCGAGTTGATTGCGACGCTCGCCGTTCTCTTCGCCGAGCCCGATACGCTGCCGCACCGCGCGCGCCTGCTGCCCTACCGCGACGCGCTCGCCGGCGTTGCCGCGAATTATCCGGATGATCCCGAGGTCGCGGCGTTCTACGCGCTGGCGCTCGCCGCTGCCGCGGATCCCACCGACAAGAGCTACTCGGACCAGTTGAAGGGTGGCGCGCTGCTCGAGAAGCTGTGGCAGGCGCAGCCGCAGCATCCAGGCTTCGCACACTACATCATCCACACCTACGACGTGCCGGCTCTTGCTCCGCGAGCTGCCGCTGCGGCTCGCCGTTACGCGGCGATCGCGCCGGACGCGCCGCACGCGTTGCACATGCCGTCGCACACCTTTACCCGTCTGGGCTACTGGGAGGACTCAATCGCGACCAACATCCTCTCGGCCAACGCGGCGCAGCGAGGCGGGCAGCTCCACGAGCAGCTGCACGCGATGGACTACCAGGCGTACGCATACCTCCAGACGGGACAGGATGTGAAAGCGCGCGAGCTCGTCGAAGCGGCGCCGCGAGTGGCAGCGGGCCGGAACGTCACCGCTGGCGCAGCCCCGCCGGCCGCCGGTCTTTATGCCACGGCTGCGATTCCAGCACGCTACGCACTGGAGCGGGGCGCGTGGTCGGAGGCTGCGCAGTTGACGCCGCAGGCGAGCGGATCGCCACAAGCAGAAGCCGTCTTGTGGTTCGCGCGCGGCATCGGCGCGGCACGCAGCGGCAACGCGGCAGGCGCGAAGGACGCGCTCGCTGAACTGCAGACGCGCATCGATCGACTGCAGAGCGCCGGTGAGACCTACTGGGCCGAGCAGGTGTCGATTCAGAAACTCGGCGTGGCGGCGTGGACGGCGCTCGCCGAGGGACGTACCGCAGATGCGCTCGCGGGCATGCGCGAAGCCGCCGATCGCGAAGACAAGACGGAAAAGTCGGCGATCTCACCCGGGCCGCTCGCTCCGGCCCGCGAGCTTCTTGCCGAAATGCTGCTGCAGCTGAAGCAGCCGAAACAGGCGCTCGCCGAATTCGAAAAGACGATGACCAAGGAGCCGAACCGCTTCCGCGGCGTTGCTGGTGCGGCAGCCGCCGCGCGGCAGTCAGGGGATGCGGACATGGCCCGCAAGTTGTACGCGCGGCTGCGCACGATTGCGCTGAAGGGGGATACGCCCGGGCGGCCGGAACTCCAAACCGCCCGAGCGTCGAAATAAGCAGATCAGCGGCCGGGCGTCGACACGTCGCGAACGAGCTCGCCGGCTTCCTTACGCGAGGCGCAGCGCGCGATGTCGGCTTGCGCGACGATGCCGATCACTGAACCCGAGGCGTCGACGACGGGGACGCGGCGGATCTTCTTCGCCTCCATCAGGTCCGTGCAGTCGTCGAGCGACGCGTCCTCCCGGATCGAGATTGCCGGCGTTGTCATGCACTCACGCGCGGTGAGCGTTAGCGGATTTCGCCCTTCGGCGATTGCGCGGACGACCATGTCGCGATCGGTGATGATGCCGGCGAGCGTCGTGCCGCTGGTGGCCACGACAGGGACCGACCCGCAGTCGCGTCCGACCATCGTGCGCGCGATTTCCTGCAGCGGCGTATCTTCGCTGCACGTGGCGGGCGCGGCCGTCATGATTTCCTTCACTCTCATTGCGTCTGTCCCTCCTCGAGAGGGCACGTGCATGACGGGTACCCGATGCGACCTCAGCTATTGCCACAGCCCGGTGACGCTTTCGAGTTTTCCGTCCGGCCCCAGAACGAACACGTTCGTGCCGCGGCCGCGAGGTTGACCGTCGGTACCTTGTGCCGTCCAGTCCGCGAGTACTGTTCCCTGACAGTGACGCGTCGTTCCTTCACGCTGCAGCCGCAGCCCGGGCATGAAGCGGTGCGCCGCCCCGATGTGCACGGCGAGTTCGTCAATGCCGTCGACGCAGCTGAAGCGATCCCGCATGCGCACCGCCGGCGCCGCGATTGCGGCCAGCGCGTTGACGCGCGCCGTGTGGTCGCGCGTGTTCCAGGCCGCGAACCACGCGTCCGCGATCGTTCCGCCGTCGCCGTACAGCTCGTTGGCGACGATGTTGGCGAAGACTGACAGCTGATAACGCCAGCCCTGTACGTGCTCGTCCCGAGCGGCGGTCTCGGTGAACTCGTGCAACAGATGCAGCCGGGTGCCGCGCGATGCAGATTCGAGGCGGATAGTGACCCGCGATCCGCCAGGCGGCACCGGCGTCCCGCTCGCGAAGCCGTAAGTGAAGATGATGCGCGACGGTGCGTCGATCTCCACCACTTCACCGGTCGCTTCGACGCCTCCCGGATGGCGTACGTAAACGCGGCCGCCGGGCCGCGCGTCGATTGTCGATCCTGCGCCCCACCACGCCGCCCACCGCTCGGAGTCGGTGAAATAGCGGAACACGGCGCTCTGCGGCGCTTCGATCAGGATGGTTCGCTCCAGCTGGTGCGCGAGCACGGTCATGACGTTTTCCTCCTGCGCCGCCGAGGCTTCGGACCGCGGCGCGATTGTTCGAGTTCCGCCTGCAGCTTCAACCGCGACAGCGCGTCGTCCCACATCCGCTCGAGTTCCGCGCCGATCGGACCGAGAGCGGCGCGATTGGCGCGGTAGAACCGGTGCCGGTGTTCGCGACGGCACGACACCAGTCCTGCGTCCGCGAGCGCGCGCAGCTGCAGCGAGACGGCGCCGAACGTCACGTCCGGCATCGCGTCGTGAATATCGCCCGCGGCACACTCCCGATCCCAGACCAGGCGGAGGATTTCCCGGCGGCGCGGCGAAGCGACGGCGGCCAAGGTGATGCTGTCGAGCACGCCTTAAATTTAGATTAAACTAAAATGAAAGTCAAGCAGCGGGCAGCGTAGGTACGGATTGCGAAGTTGATCAAGGTTGTAAGCGGGAACAGCCGAGGTCAGCGGCTACGGCGCCGTCGAGGGTGATCGTGCAGCCGAACGATCACCTCGCGTTCCGTTGGTGTGTCGTCGAGGACATCAACCTGCACGACCGCCCGCGCCCCCATCAATCCGGGACTGCGCTCGAAACTGACGATGCGCTCGTGGTTTTCGGAGGTATGTACGCCGCGCAGCGCGTGCTCGATCGCGTCGACCCCGTCCTTGGTGCGCTTCACGGCCCCCATATGTCAGGGGCAGACTGCACACACGGTGCCGTCTCGACCTCATCATGAGATCAAGGCCGCATCAGTGCAGTCGTGCGCAGAAGATCCGACCTCGGCCGCGGCAGAAGTGCGACACCGAAAAGGTACAGCGCGACCGCGGCGAAGGCCACATACCCTGCAATCGGCGGCTGCGGCGGCTGCGCGACAGTACCGAGCGTGGCGACGTCGAACACGGCGGCGAGCACGCGCGCGGTGCGGCTTTCGCCGGGAGACGCCAGGCTGGCAAGCACGACGAACTTCAACACCAGCGTCGAGCCGAGGGTCACCGCAAGGCTTCGCAGCAGTCGCGCGC
>JBKPSE010000077.1:0-4532 GCA_046765855.1 Acidobacteriota bacterium
CGCCGCGCGCGCGCGCCACCCGCAGCGCTTCTCCCATCGCGCCGTTTGCCGCGAACGCCAAGGCCGCCGCGTCGACATCCACGCCCGTGCTTCGCGCGCCGGCGCCGAGCGCGATGATCGTCTGGCCCGCTCCACATCCGATGTCGAGGATCGAGCGCGCCGCAGCGACGTCGGGGACGAGACGGCGCGGGTCGGCCGCGTCGAGCGCGACCTCGAGCTCCCCCCGGTGATACGCGAGCGACGAGGTGTTCATGGCGGCAATCACGCGCTCGTGTATCCGCGCGGGCGCGCCATCCACGCGGCCGCGCCGGAAATCCACCCTTCGAACTCGAGCACCGTCTGCCGCGTCGAGTCGACAAATCGCGGCAGGAGCAGTGGATTCGACCGCGGCGTCGCCAGACCCGGATCGCACGTCGTCGCCGACGACACCCGAGATTCCGCCAGCCAGCCGACGTACGGCGGCCGGTAGATCCCCATCGGATAGCAGAAGTGCACAGGCACCGGCGCCGCGGCGGATGTGAGCTCGGTGATGATCTCGCGGTTGACGATGATTTCCTGGACGAACTCCTGCTTCACCGTCGGCGATGCGTGCGTGTGCGTGTGGAGCTGGATGTCGACGCCGAGCTGGGCCATCTCGCGCACTTCATCCGGCCGCATCAGGTGCAGCGTGCGGCGCTGACGGACCTCCGCCCAGTTGACGTCGAGCAGACGCGCCAGGCGCTGCAGCAGATCGTTCATCTCTTCCGGTGCGAGGTTGCGCCGCTCCGCAAAGGAGACGATGTCCATCACGCCCTTGGCGCGTCCTTCCGGAGTCCGAAGATCGAGGTTCAGCGTTCGATCGATCAGATCGGTGGCGAGAACGACGCGTCCGCGCGCCTTCCAGAGAAAGTACGAGGTGGTCGGCGGAAACACCGGACCGTCGTGCGTGCACCGCAGCGTGGTCAGATACACGGTTGCCGGCATCCCGTGTTTCTTGAGCACCGGATAAGCGCCGACCTTGAAGTCATAAAAGCCGTCGTCGAACGTGATCGCGACGCTGCGTTCCGGAAGGTCGTTCCGGTACAGCCGCTCCACCGCTTCCCCGAGCGGCAGCACGGTGCACCGGGCGCGCCGGAGCGCCTGCAGACGCTCGTCGAGCATCGCCACCGGCATATAGAGGTCCGGGTTCCAGTCATGCTCGTCGTGGCGGGCGATGCCGTGATAGCCGAGGATCAACAATCGCTGGTTACGCCAGCGGCTGTTGAGCAAACGCTGCTCCAGTCCGGTGGACCGGAGAATCCTGAGCGTTTGGCGCTTCAATCCTCGAAACATAGGCGTGCGGAGACGTGACGATTTCTTTTCCCTACAAAGGAAGCGGCTTGCCTCTTCCCTGGAGCGGCCGCGATGCGGGGCGCGAAATGGCGGGAAAGGCTAAGTTATTGCAGCTCCGCAATTTCCAGCCATCAGGCCGAGCTGCCGCTTCGATGTGCACCCCCTCACGATCCGCAAACCCCATTCCAACTTCTGCAATAAACAAAAAGAGCGTGCGGGGCGGAGGCCCGCACGCTCTTCCTGGCTGTACGCTGCTGCTTCCCAGTCAGCAGCTTCGGCTTACTTGACCGCGAACGTCGTCAACACCGGACGATGATCGCTCGGCATGTATCCGTAGGCGTCGCGCGTGTCATAGACCTGCGATGAAACGACGCTCAGGTTTGCCGACGACCTCGAATAGAAGATGTAGTCGATCCGGCCGTTCTTGGTCTCGCCGTTGTTGCCGTAGAACGAGATCGCCGTTCCTTTCGAAGCCGCGACCGTCCACGAGTCGTAGTAGTAGTTGTTGAACTGCGCGATGGACGCCTGATCGGGCCAGGCATTCATGTCCCCCGTGATGATGCGATTCTCCGGCTGCGGCGCCGCCCAGTTGGTGACCTCCGTCGCCTGGGTCAGGCGCAGCGTCGCATCGTACGGATCCAGATGCGTGTTCAGCAGGGTGATATTGCGGCCGTTCACATTGATCGTCGCCAGCGAGATGCTGCGGTCGTAGTTGTGAATCAGCTCGTACTGACTGGTGTAGGTGATCGGGTAGGTCGAGAGAATCAGGTTCCCCTTCCCGTTCGATCCCCACTGGCCGAATTCCTGCGCGAAGGTGTAGTACCAGGTCTTGCCCGTCTTCTGCTGCAGCAGGTACTTGTAGACCTCGGGCTGGTTCTCGTTGCCCCAGTAGGTGTACTTCTCGATCTCGTTGAGCGTGACGACATCCGGCTTCATGTAGACGATCCAGTTGGCGACGCGATTGGTGTCGTAAACGCCGTCCGTGCCATACCCGCCGTGATGCGTGTTCCACTGCAGGACGCGCAGCGTCGTCGACGTCGTGCTCGTGGTCGGAGTCGTCGTGGTCGTGGGGGTCGTCGTTGTCGTCGTGCCGCTGGTCCCGGTCGCACCGGCAACGTAAACGCTCGCGCCTGCGGTCAGGAGGCTGGTGTCGAGGACCAGCGGGCCGCTGACCGCAGTCCTGCTCGTATAGACGAGCACGTTGTTGCGGTAATACTTCACGGCCGTGCCTTCGATTGAAAGCTTGTAGACGTCTCCCGAGGCAAACGCACCGTCCAGCCGGTAGACGCCACCTTCACGAATCTCCCAACCGGAGCCGGTGAAGCTGAAGGCGTAGTCGATCGCGTAGCTCGTGTTTGCGCTGGCATCGCGTCCCAGACCGACGACGAGATGCTGCCCCGCTGGCACCGAGAAGGAAACCGCTCCACTCGTGAGCTGCTGCTGACTGACGGCGCCGGCATCAGCGCAATCGGAGCAGCCGCCGGACTTCTGGAGCGTGCTGCCCGACATCGCAGCCTTGACGATGTTCGTCCAGGTAATCGCCGTTGACGATGTCGAGGGTGACGATGTTGTGGGGGTCGTCGTTGTCGTCGTGCCGCTGGTCGCCGTCGCACCGGCAATGTAAACACTGGCGCCGGCTGTCAAGAGGCTGGTGTCGAGGACGAGCGGGCCGCTGACCGGAGTTGCGCTCGTGTAGACGAGCACGTTGTTGCGGTAATACTTCACGGCCGTGCCTTCGATTGAAAGCTTGTAGACGTCGGCCGAGGAAAAGGCGCCGTCCAGCCGGTAGACGCCCCCTTCACGAATCTCCCAGCCGGAGCCGGTGAAGCTGAAGGCGTAATCGATGGCGTAGCTGGTATTCGCGCTGGCATCGCGTCCCAGGCCCACGACCAGATGCTGGCCCGCTGGCACCGAGAACGAAACCGCTCCACTCGTGAACTGCTGCTGGCTGACGGCGCCGGCATCAGCGCAATCGCCGCAGCCGCCCGACTTCTGGAGGGTGCTGCCCGAGGTGATGGCCTTGACGATGTTCGTCCAGGTAATCGACGTCGACGACGTGCTGGCGGTCGCGGTGGTGGTGGTCGTCGTGCCCGCAGCGCCTGCCGGAAGAATCGTCGTATCCCAGTAGGCCTTGCCCGGCGCGGCCGAATAGTAGGTCACCGGCGACAGAACGATCTGATCGATGGACAGACCGTCTTCGCGCGGTTGGACGCGGATGGTCTGGGTCGTGCCGTCGAAGTAGATCAAGTCTCCGAAAACGTTGGCTCCGTAGCCGTTGTCCTGCCAGCCCCAGTCGGCTTCTCCCGCGCCGGAAGACTCCTCGAGGCTATAAATCGTCGCCGACGTGCTGCCGATGCGGAAGGTGGCGGACCCGGCCGCGGTCACGCTGCCGCTGAATTGCACGAAGACCGAATCGTTGGTCCAGGCGTTGTTCTGGGCCTTGCCGCGAATCCACAGGCGGTAGCCCTTGCCGGCCTGCGGCGTGAACTTCATCTCGAAATAATTCGTCGGACCGGCAAGCGGATACGACAGTTTCGCCGCGCCCGCGTCCGGATTCGCGAGTCGCAGGCCGTCGGCGGCCGTCGAATCACCGACAAGACTCCAGGCACCGGACATCACGCTCGCACTCTTGGCGTGCATCACGATGTCACCGTTGGCATTCGGTATAGTCTGCGCCGCCGCGAGGGCGGGAACCGCCAGTCCCGCGAGCAGCATTCCAGTACGAAGAGCGGTCTTGATCAACATCTGCTCCTTGCGTCTTGCACACGCGCTGCGGGAAGGCGCGACCCCTGTCGAGACGCAGGTCACGCGTCAAACTCGGCCGAAGCGGCAGTGTGATTTCGGATTAATCGAGCCAGTGCGATGGCTCGCGGCCGTTCGAAGGCAAGGACGGCACCATGCGATAAAACTGCTGAATTACTAGGAAAATGGTTCAGCGCAGTGAATCATGACTCAGCTGGTATCCATGAGACAACTCAGCTGTTTGTACCTTTTACACAGCTCTACTATGTAAGCCCCGCCAAATTGAGATGTAGCTCGAAACTGATGAGTTTTGATATCAGACAGATATACATCCACCTCCGCAGTGTTTGTGCGGTTGAGGCTGAGAGCTGTAGCGTGTAAAGACATGAGGTGGCGCGGCGGCGCGTCATTTGCAGAGCTGCACACGACTGCATGACCCACGCGAGGCTCAAAGTCGCCATTGTCGCGCCCTCGATGGG
>JBKPSE010000078.1:0-6496 GCA_046765855.1 Acidobacteriota bacterium
GAACGCCGACGGCCCCTCCGAGAATCACCAGAACGATCGATTCGCGCAGAACCATCCCGAGAACAGACCGCCGATCGGCGCCTAGCGCCATACGCAACCCGATCTCAGGTACGCGGCGGTTGATGCCGTACGAGATGGTGCCGTACAGGCCGAGGCACGCGAGGAACAGCGCGATGGCGCTGAAGATCGTCGTCAGGCGCGCGATCAGTCTGTCTTGTGACACGCGTTGCGCCATTCGACCGCTGAGTGGCAGCACGTCCAGCACGGGCAGCCGCGGCTCAGATTCCGCGAGCGCCTGACGAACAGTCGCCGCCATCGTCGCGGGTGATCCAGCGGTGCGAATCTCCAGGTCGCTGAGCATTGCGTTGAGTTGCGCCGCCGCAAGTTGATAGACCATGTTCGGCGGCGGCGTTCTCAGATCCACGTACTTCGCGTCTTCGACGACTCCGACGATGACGAAGCCGTCCGGCCCTACCGGGCTTCCCCAATCCCAGCGCTTGCCAATCGCGTCTCCGTTCTTGAAGAATCGCCGCGCGATCGTTTCGTTCACAATCGTGTTGCGGTTGTCCGGCGAGTGATCCGCACGTGTGAACAGTCGTCCCTGCAGGAGCCGAAGGCCCACCGTGCTGAAGTAGTCCTCCGTCACCACTTCCCCATTGCTTCTGAGACGTTCTCCCTGCGCGGGCGTGTAGCCTTCGATACCGAAACTGCCAATTGTCTCGGAACCACCCAGCGGGCCATTCAGCGAAAGACTGGCGGAGGTGACGCCCGGGATCTGGCGCACGCGTTCGAGGATTCGCTCGTACAGCGCCTGGCGCTGTTCCGCCGTGTAGCCGAGAGTGCGCACGTCGAGTCTCGCCGTGACGACGTGTTCGCGGTCATAACCGATATCCATCGACGTCAGCAGTTGCAGGCTCCGGCCGAACAGGGCGGCAACGACCAGCGCGAGCAGACAGAACGCCATCTGGAGCGCCACGAGCCCCTTTCCGACGAAGAGCGACCGGCGGCCGCCAGTGCTGGCGCGCGTCTGCGCCTTCAGCGCGTCGCCCAGCGATACTCGCGTGCCGCGGATCGCCGGAAAGATGCCGCAGACGACCCCCGTTGCAATCGACACGGCGATTGCGAAAGTGAACACCCGCGCGTCGAAGCGGATGTCCATGGTGATCAGGTCGGCGGTCGGCGCGAACATCTTCAGCAGCGCGCTGCGGCTCCAGAAGGCGACTACGACACCGGCGGCGCCGGCGGCGGCGCCGAGGAGCAGGCTCTCCGTCAGCATCTGACGCGCCACGTGCATGCGGCCGGCACCGATCGCCAAGCGGACGGCGATCTCGCGCTCGCGCGCTGAGGCGCGCGCGATCAGCAGGCCCGCCACGTTGCCGCAGGCGACGGCGAGCAGCACGCCCATCATCGCAAGGAGGACAAACAGCGATGAGGACGTATTGTCTCGAAACGGCGAAAGTCCACGAGACGCCGGCTCCAGGAGAATCTTCTCGCTGCGCACGATGTCTCGCATGTTCCCGAAGCTGCCGCCTGAGAACAAGGTCGCGGCCTCACGCTGTCGCTGCACGGTCAAAGCGGCGGCAATCGCGGACGGATCCGTCGCACGCGGCACTCGCACGAACGCGCTGAGCCATTCGATCGTTTCCTGCGGTGGCCACGGTTGACGCGTGTCGGCGCCGTCGTGGCTGCTTGCGTTCTGCGCGTACCGCACGACCGGCTGCATGACCAGTGGAATCCAGACATCCGGGCTGCGCAGGGTCAGTGTCGTTCCGAAGAACTGCGGCTCGGCGACACCAATCACGGTGAACGCACGGCCATTGATTGTCAGATTACTTCCAACCGCCGTTTCCGAGGCCGAGAGCTGACGGCGCCAGTACGCATCGCTGATGACGGCGACCGGATGCGCGCCGACGGTGACGTTGTCGCTTTCCGTAAGCAGGCGCCCGCGCTGCGGCCGCTGGCGCAGGAGTGCGAAGTATTCGCCGGATACGAGCTGCACCGTGCCGCGCTCGGCCTTGCCCACGCCTTCAGCCTCGAGTTGCATACCGGCGATCCTCGAGACCGCAGCAATCTCCGCTCGAGCCGCGAGCTCCTTCTGAGCCCGCTGGATTGCCGGCCACGCAAGCCTGCCCACCGCTTCGTCACCGCTCGCGCGCAGCGCCTGAAAGACGCGATCGGGTTCATCGATCGGCAGCGACCGAAGGACGACAGCATTGAGCAGCGTGAATACCGCCATCGATCCGCCGATCGCCAGGGCCAGCGATCCAACTGCCATGAGGGTGAAGCCCGGGCTTGCCCTCAGTGTGCGCGCGGCATAGCGAACATCCTGCGCAAGCCGCTCGAGCCCACCGAAGCTGAATTCCTCTTGGACATCCTCGGTGACGTTGGTCACGTTGCCGAACTGCCGGCGGGCCGCCGTGCGCGCAGCTTCCGCCGAGAGCCCTTGAGCGCGGTAGCGCTCTTCGAGCGCCTGCAGATGCGCCGACAGCTCCTCCCGGAGAATGGCATGGTCGTCCCGGCGACGCCTCAACACGCGCCACAGACGAAGAAGGCTCATCGCACCATCTCCATGACGCGGGCTATTCCAGCGGTCAGCTCCTTCCAATGGTCCTGCTCACTGGCCAAGCGACGCCGGCCCGCTTTCGTCAATCGGTAATACCGTGCCTTGCGATTGTTCTCGGAGGCGCCCCATTCGGCTTCGACCAGCCCGTCAAGCTCCAGGCGCCGGAGAGCCGGATAGAGCGAGCCCTCTTCGACCCGCAGCACTTCTTCTGATACTTGCCGTATTCGCTGCGCGATGCCCCAGCCATGCATCGACTCGAGGGACAGAACTTTGAGCACCAGCATGTCGAGGGTTCCCTGCACGAGCTCGCCGGGTCCCGGCGTCTGCTTCCTGCGTCCCATAGATATTTGATAGGAAACGGCGTTTCCTATCAAATGTCAAGGGGAGAACGCGGAGGATTTCCGGAATGATTGGGCGTATGCGCTGCGAGGTCCGCCTTCGCGTGGCCTGTATAATCCGTGGCAAACGTTGCCCCTCTCACCCGGCGCCCGTCTCGGAGTGTACGAAGTCGTTGGTGTACTCGGTGCCGGCGGCATGGGGGAGGTGTATCGCGCGCACGATACGAAGCTCAATCGTGACGTCGCGCTCAAGGTCCTCCCCGATGCGTTCGTGAATGATCCTCGGCGCGTGGCGCGGTTCACGCGCGAAGCGCACACGCTGGCCGCGCTGAACCACTCGAACATCGCGCACATTCACGGCCTCGAAGAGTCCGGGAACGTCCGCGCGCTCGCGATGGAATTGGTCGAAGGGGAGGATCTTTCGGAACGGCTTTCCCGTGGAACGATCCCGAGCGACGAGGCGCTGCCGATCGCAAACCAGATCGCGGAGGCACTGGAAGCGGCGCACGAACAGGGGATCATCCATCGCGACCTGAAACCCGCGAATATCAAGCTCAGTCGCGACGGAACGGTCAAGGTCCTCGATTTCGGCCTGGCGAAACTTCTAGATCCGGCGTTCGACGAGCGGGCCCCGGGTGCGAATGCCGCGGCGACACCCACGGCGACCTCGCCGTCCATGCTCACCAGCGTCGGTGTCGTGCTCGGAACGCCGGCGTATATGGCGCCGGAGCAAGCCAGAGGCCGCGGCGCGGATCGCCGCGCCGACATCTGGGCGTTCGGGTGCGTGCTCTACGAAATGCTCACGGCCAGCAGGCCGTTTGGCGGTGAGACGATCACGGACGTCATGGCGGCAGTGATTCACACCGAACCGGACTGGTCGCGTCTGCCGGGATCGACCCCGCAACCGGTGCGCCAGCTACTCCGCCGGTGTCTTCAGAAAGATCCGCGTCAGCGGCTGCAGGCGATCGGTGACGCGCGCGTCACCATCGAAGAAATCCTCTCGGGCGCCGCGCAGGGTGACGCGGATCCCGCGCGACCACGATGGTCCAAATGGTGGCTGGCAACGGGCGCCGCTGGCGTGCTGGCTGGCGCGACGATCGCCGGTCTGGTCGCGCGGCAGATGACGTCCGCGGAACCGCCACGGCCGGTGACGCGTTTCGTCATCACCCTGCCGCCGGGACAGCAGCTGGCAACTGCGTCCGCACTGGCGCTCTCCTCCGACGGCAGTCAGCTCGCATATGTCGCGATGGACGGCGCGAACGCGAACCGGCAGCTTTATCTGCGTGCGATGGACGATGTGGATGCCAGGCCTCTTGCGGGGACGGAAGGCGCCACGAACCCTTTCTTTTCACCCGACGGGCAGTGGCTCGGATTTTTCGCGGGAGGCAATCTCAAGAAGGTTCCTGTTTCGGGCGGGGCTGCGGTGAATGTCGCGGACGTGACCAACCCCACCGGCGGTGCGTGGATCGACGAGCACACGATCGTCTTCGCCTCCTACCTGTCGACGCTCCTGCGCGTGTCGGACGCTGGCGGGACACCACAGTCGCTGACGCGTTTCGCGCCAGGCGAGACAGCGCACCTGTCGCCTCGCCCGTTGCCGGGCGGCAAAGCGCTGCTCTTTTCGACAGACTCGACGCGGATGAGTGCGATCGCGGTGCAGCGGATCGACGACGGTGCACGTCACGACATCATTCAGACGCCGGGACCAGGCACGCCGGATTACGTCGGGCCGGGATACGTGATCTATCGGCAGGGCGGCAATCTGATGGCGGCGTCGTTCGACACCGAGCGGAACCGGACGGGCACGCCGATCGCCGCGATGCCTCAGGTGCGCCAGTACAGCGTGTCCGCGACCGGATCACTCGTCTACGTGGCCGGCAAACCGCCGCCGGCTCCGCAGGCGCGATTGGTGTGGGTCTCGCGCGACGGCACCGAGCAGTCCATAGGCGCGCCTCCCCGCTTGTACAATCAACCGCGGCTCTCTCCCGATGGACGGCGCGTCGCCGTCGATGTGATCGAGAGCACCACGCAGGTCTGGCTCTACGATCTCACTCGGGACATCTTTTCCCGCTTCACCTTCGAGGGAGACAACCGGCACGCCGTGTGGGCGCCCGACGGGAGCCGTCTCGCGTTCATGTCGAATCGCGACGGCGGGCGGCAGATTTTCTGGAAGCGCGCTGACGGCAGCGGGGATGCCGAGCCTCTGTCGGGTCCGGGAGCGACCACCGCGCCCGACGTGTTCAATATTCCATATTCCTGGTCTCGCGATGGACGGCTGCTGGCCTTCACGAGACTTGCGCCGGCGGCCGCCGCTGAACTCTGCGTCCTCCGCCTCGACGAAGCGTCCACCGCACGTTCCGGCGCTACGGCGCCGGTGTTTACCCGGACGCGGGCCGCCGACGGCGCGCCGCAACTCTCGCCGGACGGCCGCTGGATGGCGTACGCGTCCGAGGAGTCGGGGCGGCGCGAGATTTACGTGCAGGCCTACCCTGGCCCCGGCGGGCGATGGCAGGTCTCGAGCGATGGCGCCAACGAGCCGCTCTGGAGCGCAAGCGGACGTGAACTGTTTTACCGCAGTGGCGACCGGATGATGGCCGTCGAGATCAGCACCGATGGAGAATTTCTCGCCGGCAAGCCGCGGCAGCTCTTCGAAGGGCCGTACGTGCGCGCCGCCGGCGGCTACGTGCGCGCCCAATATGACGTGTCCCCCGACGGTCAGCGGTTCCTCATGCTCAAAGCCGTGGAGCAGGAAGCGGCGCCGCTCACGCAAATTCACGTCGTGCTGAACTGGTCTGACGAACTGAAGCGGCGACTCCCGCGCTGAGCATACTGCTCGGCGCTTCATTCAGGGCGCAGCTCCCTGGTCTCCTCTACTCGTTTCTCAGAGCGATCGCCGGATCGACGCGGGTCGCGCGCACCGCCGGAATACCGCACGCGGCGATCGCGACGACTACGAGCGTGGCGACCGCAAAAAGCAAGGAGATGTCGAATGTGCCCACGCCGTAGACGAGCCCCGCCAACAGACGTGCCAATCCTGTCGTGGCCGCCAGACCGATCGCGGCACCAATGGCGATTCGCCAGGTGCCGTCGCGCAGCACGCGCCTCACGATTTCAGTGCGGCTCGCTCCGAGCGCCAGACGAATACCGAACTCGCGTGTCCGCTGCGCCACGAGATAGGACATGACGCCGTACAGGCCGATCACCGACAGCACCAGCGCCGTCGCCGCGAAGACACTGAGCAGCCAGCCCGTAAAACGCGACGCCGACGACTGCTGCGCCACGACATCCGCCAGCGTCTGCGCGTTGAACGTCGCGATCGACGCGTTCCCGCCGCGGATCGCGGCGCGAACCGCCGCCGCGAGTGACGAGGGCTCGACGCGAGTACGGACCACCACGCCCTGCGTGGCACGGTCGATGTAGGGCAGGTACAGATCGGGATCGCGCGTCGGATTCTCCGGCAGCCCTCGATACTTCACTTCATCGACTACGCCGACGATCGTCAGCCAGGGATTCTGGCTTCCGGGTGCGCCGAATTTGATGCGCTTGCCGATCGGATCCTGGTTCGGCCAGAACCGGCGCGTGACGTTGTGGCTGA
>JBKPSE010000079.1:0-11198 GCA_046765855.1 Acidobacteriota bacterium
GATCGGGGATCGGGGATCGGGGATCAGGGATCGGGGATCGGATCTCAGCCCTTGGCGCCGAATACTCTTTCGAGCTCGTAGGGAGTGGTGACCTCGAGCTGCTCGTACGTGCATTCGGCCGGCGGCTTGTCGGGACGCCAGCGCTGGAAGATAGCAGCGTGACGGAAGCGCGGGCCCTGCATGTGGTCGTACTTCACTTCGCAGACGAGCTCGATGCGCAGCGGCTCCCACGACAGGTCCTTGCCCGAGCTCCACCGGCTCTGACCGCCGGGCATCCGAGTAGTTTCGCCATCGGCGTCGGCCCAATCGCGCCACGGATGCCCCTTCATTGCGTTCTTGCGAAGCGGCTCGAGCAACGCCGCGAGCTCTTTGCG
Organism: Acidobacteriota bacterium; assembly: GCA_046765855.1. Classification (GTDB taxonomy): domain Bacteria; phylum Acidobacteriota; class Vicinamibacteria; order Vicinamibacterales; family 2-12-FULL-66-21; genus JAICSD01. The sequence goes on from JBKPSE010000079.1 coordinate 375, forward strand.
CATCGCCATCGAAAACGCCGACGTCACGCCGACGTGGTGCAGCGCTCCCGCGTCATCGAAAAGCCCCAGGAGAAGCGATCCGACGAGCGTGCCCGGACCCGTCTTGTGCCATCGGAATCCGGCGACGACGCAGTCTGCGGTGCGGGCGTGCTTGATCTTGAACAGCACCCGCTTGCCGGGCTCATAGGCGCCGGCGGCCGGCTTCGCCATGACGCCGTCCAGCCCCGCGCCTTCGAAGCGCGTGAGCCAGTCCGCCGCCGTGTCTCGATCGCGAGTCATCGGCGTGAGATGGACGGGTGAGTGGATCCGGCGCAGCAGCTTCTCCAGTTGCTGGCGCCGCTCGGCAAATGGTTTCGAGCGCAGGTCGCGCCCGTCCACGGCGAGCAGGTCGAAGGCGACGAAGGATGCGGGCGTTTCTTTGGAGAGCTTCGCGACGCGCGAGGCCGCCGGATGCAGGCGCAGCTGCAGCAGATCGAAATCGAGCCCGCGCGCCGTCGCAATCACGATCTCGCCGTCGACGACGCAGCCGTCCGGCAGCGCGCCGATCAAGCCCTCGTGCAGTTCGGGAAAGTAGCGATCGAGCGGACGCAGATCGCGGCTTTGAATGAAGACGTCGCTGCCGCCCCTGAAGACGATGGCCCTGAAGCCGTCCCATTTCGGCTCGAACAGGAAATCGCCCGAAGACGGAAGGTCTTCCGCGATTTTCGATAGCATCGGCTCGACTGGCGGGGCGATGGCGAAGTCGGTCACGGCGGGCTGCCCACCAACGTTACCGGCGGCGCGCCCGTCAAAGCAACCATGGCCAAATTGTTACAGGACCTGCGCTACACCGTCCGCACGCTGCGCCGCGACGCGGGGTTTGCCGTCTTCGCGATTGTCATCGCCGGGCTGGGCATCGGGGCCAGCGCGACGGTGTTCAGCGTGGTCAACGCGCTCGTGTTGCGCCCGCTGCCGTTCGCGGAGCCCGATCGGCTCGTCTGGATCGCCAATCACGACCAGGCGGGACTCTCCGGGCAGACAACGCAGGTCGGGCACATGCTCGATTTGCGCGAACGGACGCAAACGCTGTCCGCGGTCGCGGGCTACATGGCGTTCTATGGCGTCGGCGACAATGTGCTCAGCGGCCGGGGGGAGCCCGAACGGCTGAGCGGCGTGCCCGTGTCCGACAACTTCTTCGACGTGCTCGGCGTGCGGCCGCAGATCGGACGGACGTTCACGGCAGAAGAGTGCAAGTGGCAGGGACCCAAGGCGGTCCTCTTGAGCCACAGTCTGTGGACCCGCCGCTTCGGCTCCGATCCCGCCATCGTCGGCGCCTCGCTGACGATCAACGACGAAGCAACCACCGTCGTTGGCGTGCTGCCCGAGTCGTTCGACTTCGCGTCCGTGTTCGCGCCGGGCAGCCATTTCGATCTGTATTTTCCCTTTCCACTCAGCCCTGAGACCAATCGCTGGGGCAACACGATGGCGATGATCGGGCGCCTGAAGCCGGGTGTGACGCCCGCGCAGGCGCAGGCGGACACCCGTGCGATCGCCACCCAGCTGACCCGCGAGCATACCGACCGCAACAATTTCGAAGGCTTCGTCAAGCCGCTGGCCGAACAGGTCAACGGCCGCATGCGTCTCGCCATCTGGGTGCTCGCAGGGGCGGTCGGCGTGGTCATGCTGATTGTGTGCGCGAATCTCTCGAATCTTCTGCTGGCGCGAACCGCCGCCCGGCAGAAGGAGATCGCGATTCGTACGGCGCTCGGCGCCGGACGCAGCCGCCTGATCGCGCAGATGCTCACCGAAGGCATCTTTCTGTCCTGCAGCGGCGCGGTGCTCGGGATCGTGGTGGCGATCGTCGGTACCCGCGCGCTTGCGCGGCTGGACGCGGTCAGCGTGCCGCTGCTCGGACGGGTGCAGCTCGATGGCGCCGCACTCGGGTTCACGCTGCTCACTGCGCTGGTCACGGGAATCGTGTTCGGGGTGGCCCCCGCGTTCAACGCGCCGGAACGTGTCCTGCACGCCACGCTGAAGGACGCCAGCCGCGGCACCAGCGCGCGGCGTACCTGGGTGCGCAACGCGCTGGTCGTCGCCGAAGTGGCATTCGCATGCGTGCTGCTCGTCGGCGCGGGCTTGCTGCTCCGCAGCTTCATCCGCGTCCTCGACGTCGATCTCGGGTTCCGTCCCGCTGAAGCGATCACGCTGCGCGTCGATCCGGACGCCTCCAACAACACGCGCGAGAAGGTCGTTGCCTATGTCGACGAAGTGCTGCGCCGCGTGCGCGCGCTGCCGGGCGTCGAGAGCGCCGGCATCACCGACGCGCTGCCGCTCGGCAAGAACCGCAGCTGGGCCGTCCGCGCCAAGGACGTCGTTTACGAACGCGGGCGCTTCGTCGGCGCGTTCGTCCGCATCGTCAGCGACGGCTATCCCGCGGCGATGGGCATTCCGGTGAAAGCCGGCCGTGATATTTCGGATGGGGATCGCGCGGGGACGCTGCCGGTCATCGTGATCAATGAAACGATGGCGCGGCGGATGTGGCCGGGACAAAGTGCAATCGGCAAGGTGATCCTGAACGCGTGCGAACGCGAGCGAACGGTTGTCGGCGTCGTCGGCGACGTGAAGCACCTCGGGCTCGAGCAGGCCTCCGGCGCGGAGATGTACATCCCGCTCCGTCAGTGCGGTGATGTGCCGTCAGTGGACCTGGTCGTGCGCTCGAAGATGGCCGCAGGTTCGCTCGTAACCGCGGTGCGCGAGACGCTGAAGCCGATCGCGCCGAATCTCCCCGGCAATCAGGTGCGGACGATCCAGCAGCTGATCGACCGCTCGGTGTCGCCACGACGCTTGATCGTGATGATGCTCGGCGGCTTCGCGGCATTCGCGCTGATTCTCGCGTCGCTCGGCATCTACGCGCTCATCTCGTACTCGGTCGGCCAGCGCACGCAGGAGATCGGCATCCGGATGGCCCTCGGTGCGTCTCCCGGCGACGTGCAGGGACGCATCGTCGGCCAGACGCTCGCGCTCGCCGGTCTCGGAATGGCGATTGGTGTCGTCGCAGCGTGGCTGCTCAGCCGGTCGATGTCCGGCCTGCTGTTCGGAGTCACCGCGAACGATCCGGTGACCTTCGCGGCTATGATCGTCATCCTCTTGTCGGTCGCGACGCTTGCCGGTTATCTCCCCGCCCGCCGTGCCTCGCGAATCGATCCATTGGTGGCACTCCGGGTGGAATGAGGCGAGCCACCATCGCCAACTCGGCGTAGCTGTGCAGGCACACAGCGAATGACAACCGACGGGCCCAGGCGTCATACTCGGTCAGCGAACAATGACGAATTTGACCCGCCGCCGCTGGATGCCGCTGCTCATCATCGCCGCGTGCCTAGTCCCGACCGCTCTCCTCGCGCATCCCGGCTCGGGCATCGTCGTGGATCGGCGCGGCGAGGTCTACTTCGTGGACATGGTGTCGGGTGTGTGGAAGCTGGACGGGAACGGAGCGTTGAGCCATATGCCGGGGCCGGCCTTCCACTGGATGACCGCGGATGAATCAAATCGCTTCAGCGCGGTTACGCTTCCGTCGGGACCAGGCGGAGATTTCGCCAGAATCGGCGTGAGCCCGACGCTGCTCCTCGCCAGCGATTTTCCAATTGCACTCGCGCCGGACGGGGATTTGTATTTCCCGTCACATCTCGCGGGTACTCCGTTGCAAATACTCAAGCTTTCGCCCACCGGAGCACAATCGGTGCTGGCGAACCTGTCTGAGACCGCTCCGCAATTGCGTGATGTGAACGGCATCGCGGCCGGGCCCGACGGCTCGGTCTTCTACACGGAAGACGCGGCAATCCGCCGAATCGACAGGACGGGCCGCGTTTCGACGGTTGTGTCGACGGTGCGGTGTCCCTCACGCACGGCGGCGCGCGCGGCGGATCGTCCGCTGCTGCGCGGACTCGCCGTCGACGCGAGCGGGACCAGCTACGTCGCAGCCACGGGCTGCGGCGCAGTGCTGAAGGTCACGGCCGCAGGGCAGGTGAGCGTTCTTCCGCAGGTTCAGGACGCCTGGGCGCCGACCGGGGTCGCGCTGTTCGGCAACGATGTCTTCGTGCTGGAGTTTCATGATGGCGATTCCGAGGATCGGCAAGCGATGCTCCCGCGTGTCCGGAAAATCGCCGCGGACGGCAAGACCACCGTTATCGCGACGGTGACTCAACACGGCCGAAGATAACGAGATCGGACGCATGCTGGACGCGGGCGGGCACCAATCGCACCTGCCGCGCGTCTGAATGCCTCGGAGGACTGAATGCAGAAGATCGGAATCATCGGCTCGGCCGTCGTCGGCCAGACGCTCGCGGAAGGGTTCAAGCGCCACGGATATGACGTGAAGATCGGCAGCCGCACCCCCGCGAAGCTCGCCGACTTCACCAGCAAGTCGGGTATCGCATCGGCCACGTTTTCTGACGTCGCTGCGTGGGCGGACGCTGTCGTCCTTGCGGTGAAAGGCACTGCCGCGGATGATGCGGTGCGAACGGCAGGCGAAGCGAACCTGCGCGGCAAGGTCGTGATCGATACGACCAACCCGATCGCCGACGCGCCGCCGGTAGACGGCGTCCTGCAGTTCTTCACCGGCCCGAACGCCTCGTTGATGGAGCAGCTGCAGCGCGCGTATCCGGACGTCCGCTTCGTCAAGGCGTTCAGCAGCGTCGGCAGCGCGCGAATGGTGAATCCGTCGTTCGCGGCCGGAAAACCCACGATGTTCTATTGCGGAAACGACGACGCGGCCAAGAGCGCTGTCGCCAAAGTGATTGAGCAGTTCGGATGGGAGCCCGCCGATATGGGAAGCGCGGCCGCCGCGCGCGCCATCGAACCGCTGGCGCAGCTCTGGTGCATCCCCGGCTTCCGGCAGAACCAGTGGACGCACGCGTTCAAGGTTGTCTGGAGCTGACGTTATAATCCGCGCATGATCCGCCGATTCAGTCTGATCACCTGCGTCTTCGCCGTACTGCTTGCCGCAAGTCCACTCGCGCAGCGAGGCCAGGCGCCCGCTCCTGCGCCGGCTCCGGCGAAGCCGAATCCGAAGCTCGACGCGCTCAAGCAGGAAGCTGTCGCCGACGTCGAGAGCCGCAAGGTGTTCAGCCAGCAGATGGTCGACCAGATCTTCAGCTACGGCGAACTGGGCTTTCAGGAGTTCGAGACCAACCGGTATCTGATCGATATCCTGAAGAAGAACGGCTTTGCCGTCGAGGAAGGCATTGCCGGCATTCCCACCGCCTTCATGGCGACATGGGGGTCGGGCAAACCGGTCATCGCCCTTGGATCGGACATCGACGGCATTCCGCAGGCCTCACAGAAGCCCGGCGTCGCATGGCACGAGCCGTTGATCGAAGGGGCGCCGGGTCACGGCGAAGGCCACAACTCGGGACAGGCGCTCAACATCACCGCCGCGCTGGCGGTGAAGAAGATCATGGAGCGCGAACATCTTCCCGGTACGATCCGGATCTGGCCGGGTACGGCCGAAGAACTCGTCGGCACCAAGGCCTATTTCATTCGCGCCGGCCTCTTCAAGGATGTCGACGTCGCGCTGTTCACGCACGTGGACAGCGAGCTCGGCGTGAGCTGGGGCGCACGTGCAGGCACTGGCCTGGTCTCCGTTCAGTATTCATTTCAGGGTGAGACGGCACACGCGGCCGGTTCGCCGTGGCGCGGGCGCAGCGCGCTCGACGCGGTGGAACTGATGGACATCGGCTGGAACTTCCGCCGCGAGCACCTCCGTCTCAGTCAGCGCTCGCACAACGTCATCGTCGACGGCGGCGATCAGCCGAACGTCGTCCCGCGCAGCGCGTCGGTCTGGTACTACTTCCGCGAGACGGACTACCCGCACATCAAGGAAATGTGGGAAACGGGCGACACGATCGCGAAAGCCGCCGCGATGATGGCCGGCGTCGAGCTGCTGCCGACCAAGGTGCTCGGCGCAGCGTGGCCGCAGCACTTCAACAAGGTCGTCGCCGAAACGACCTGGGCGAACATTCAGAAAGTCGGGATGCCGGAGTGGAGCGAGGACGATCAGACCCTGGCCAAGGCGCTGCAGAAGGAGCTGAAGAACGCCCGCACCGAAGGGTTGTCGACCAAGATCGGCGAACAGCTGCAAGGACCCGTCCGCGAGAACAACGGCGGCGGCTCGGATGACATCGGCGACGTCTCATGGAACGTGCCGACGGTGACACTGCGGTTCCCCTCCAACATTCCCGGTCTGCCCGGCCACAACTGGGCGAATGCAATCGCGATGGCGACGCCGATCGCCCACAAGGGAGTCACCGCCGGCGCCAAGGTCCAGGCGATGACGATGCTCGACCTGCTGATGCGGCCGGAACTGATCGAACAGGCATGGACCTACTTCCGCGACGTTCAGACCAAGGAAACCAAGTACCAGCCCTTGATCCGTCCGCAGGACCAGCCGGCAATCTGGTTGAACAAGGGGACGATGGACAAGTACCGCGCGGAGATGAAGAAGTACTACTACGATCCATCCCGCTACAAGAGCTACCTCGAACAGCTCGGCATCAAGTATCCGACAGTAAAGAAGTAGGCCAGTAGACAGTCCGCAATTCGCAGGTGGCAGTTCGCGGCAGCCGCGGGTTCGCAGCCGCCAACCGAGAACGCCATCTGCCAACGGCGAACTGCCAACTGTAGACTATAGGGATGCACACGGGCCCGGCGCGCGGGATGCGCGACTTCCTGCCGGAAGACGTCCGCCGGCGACAGTACGTCATCGACGTGGTCCGTCGCGTCTACGAACGCTACGGTTTCGAGCCGTTGGAAACGCCGGCGCTCGAGAACATCGAGACGCTGACCGGTAAATACGGCGAGGAAGGCAACAAGCTCATATACAAGGTGCTCCGCCGTGGTGAAGGGGCGGCGAGCGGGGAGACCGATCTGGCGCTGCGCTACGATTTGACCGTACCGCTGGCGCGCGTCGTCGCCGAACATCGCGGCAAGCTGCCGAAGTTTTTCAAGCGCTACCAGATTCAACCGGTGTGGCGCGCCGACCGGCCGGCCCGCGGCCGCTTCCGCGAGTTCTACCAGTGCGACGTGGACGCGATCGGATCGACGTCCCCGGTAATCGAAGTCGAGATGATTGCGGCGGTGAGCGAGGTGCTGCAGGCGCTCGGGTTCACCGACTTCGTCGTGCAGCTCAATCATCGGCGCGTGCTTGCCGGTATTCTCAACCTTGCGGGCATCGAACCGGCGAAGCACGCGGATGCGCTGATCGCAATCGACAAACTGGACAAAATCGGTCCCGAGGCCGTGGTCGAGGATTTGGCGCGGCGAGGCATTCCCGCTGACGCAGGGCGCGAGGTTCTGGCGAAGTCACAAGCCGCGCTCGACGTCTTGAAACAGGAATTCGCGCTGTTCCCCGACTCCGAAGCGGCAGCCGCCGCGGAGAACATCGACGCGATCATGAATTTGTGCGGCTCGACGCCCGCCGCCGGACACGTCAAATTCACGCCGCGCCTCGCGCGCGGTCTCTCGTACTACACCGGCGCGATCATGGAAATCGCGGTTGCGGATCTCGCCGGCAGCCTCGGCGGCGGCGGCCGCTACGACGGCCTGATCGGGATGTTCTCGGGCGAGCAGATTCCTGCCTGCGGCTTTTCACTCGGCCTCGAGCGGATCCTGGTGGTGATGGGAGAGCGGGATATGTTCCCTGCGGACGTGCAGGCCGCGGGCCCCGACGTGCTGGTCACGATCTTCGACGACTCGATGGCCGGCGAATCGCTTCGACTGGCGCGTGAACTCCGCGCCGCCGGTTTTCGTGTCGACGTGTATCCGGAGCCGCTGCGCGGCGGCAAGGATCTCGGAAAGGCATTCAAATACGCCGAGACGCGGGGGGCCGCCTGTGTGACCGTCGTCGGCCCCGACGAGTCGGCGCAGGGCCGGGTTAAGATCAAGGATCTGAAGACGGGCGCGCAGGCGTCGATCGCCGGCAACGTCGATCAACTTCGCGCCCACATATCGCCCATCGTCCATCGCCCATCGCACATCGAATGATTGTTGAACCGTTAGGCACGCTCGCGCGCACCCACACGTGTGGGGAATTGACCTCAGCCGATGTCGGCAAGGACGTCGTGCTGCTTGGCTGGGTGCACCGCGTTCGCGACCTGGGCGGCGTGCTGTTCTTCGACCTCCGCGATCGCCACGGCATCACGCAGGTCGTCGTCCGCGACGCGACGCTGGAAGAACAGGCCAAGCGGCTGCGGCCGGAATTCGTCGTCGGCATTCTCGGGCGCGTCGACGCGCGCGCCAGAGAGGCGGTCAATTCGAAGCTGAAGACCGGCGAGATCGAAGTCGCCGCGCGCGAGATTCGTCTGCTCAACGACGCGCGGACGCCGCCGTTCCCGATCAACGAAGACACCGCCGTCTCCGAAGAGATGCGGCTGCGCTACCGCTATCTCGACCTGCGCCGTCCGCGCCTGCAGCAGAACATGATCCTGCGGCACAAGACCGCCTTCGCGGTGCGCAAGTATTTCGACGAGCAGGGATTCCTCGAAATCGAAACGCCGATCCTGACCAAGTCGACTCCGGAAGGCGCGCGCGACTATCTGGTGCCGAGCCGGGTGCATCCGGGTGAGTTCTACGCGCTGCCGCAGTCGCCGCAGATCTTCAAGCAGATCCTGATGATCTCGGGACTCGATCGCTACTTCCAGATCGCGAAATGCTTCCGCGACGAAGACCTGCGCGCCGATCGGCAGCCCGAATTCACGCAGGTCGACCTGGAGATCTCGTTCGCGACCGAGGATCTCGTGTTTTCGCTGCTCGAACCGTTGATGGGGCGGTTGATGGCGCTGATCGGGCGCGACGCGCCGCAGCCGTTCCGCCGCCTCGCCTATGCCGAGGCGATGGCGAAGTACGGCTCGGACAAGCCGGATCTGCGCCCCGGCATGGAGCTGCAGGATCTATCAGGCGTCTTCGCCGCCTCGAACTTTTCGGTGTTTCGCGGCGCGATCGACGCGGGTGGAGAGGTGCGCGGCTTCGTCGTACCCAATGCGGCCCGTTACTCGCGCAAGGACCTCGACAACCTGATCGACGAAGCGAAACAGCTCGGCGCGCCCGGCCTGGTATGGGCGCGCCACGCCGAAGGCGGCGTGCAGAGCCCGGCCCTGAAGGCCGCAGGCGAAGACGTGATCCGCGCCGCGCTGTCGCAGGCCGGCGCTGCCGCATCGGATCTTCTGGTGATGGCGTCCGGTCCGCACATGGCGACGGTGAAGATGCTCGGTCAGCTGCGCCTGAACCTGGCCAAACGCGGAAACCTGCTCGACCCGAACCGCTACGAATTCCTCTGGGTCGTGGACTTCCCGATGTTCGAATGGCTCGAAGACGCACAGCGCTGGGAGTTCATGCACCATCCGTTCACCGCCCCGCTCGAGTCCGACGCCGATCGGCTGGAATCCGATCCGGGGCACGTGCGCGCGCGCGCGTACGACCTGGTGCTCAATGGCAGCGAGATCGGCGGCGGCAGCATCCGTATTCACGATCAGCGGATTCAGCGGCTCGTCTTCAAGATGCTCGGCATGTCCGACGAGGAAGCGAAGGCGCGGTTCGGGTTCTTCGTCGACGCGCTCGAGTTCGGCACGCCGCCGCACGGCGGCATTGCCCTTGGCCTGGACCGTATCTGCGCCATACTCGCCGGCGAGCAATCGATTCGCGAAGTCATCGCCTTCCCCAAGACGGCTCAGGCGGTGGATTTGATGGCCGATGCTCCCTCCACCGTCGATCCGCGCCAGCTCAAGGAGCTCCACGTCCGCACGGAATGAATCGTGCTACGATCCCGACCAGCTTTGCCGACCTCCGCGATGCGCAAGGTTCAGATCCCCGACGAGGGCGCTGAATCTCTGTTCGGAACCTACGACGAGAACCTCAAGCAGCTCGAATCGCAATTCGGCGTCCGCATCCGCACGAGCGGATCGGAGCTGATCGTCGAAGGGGATGCGCCGGACGTCGCCCGCGCCGAAAAAGTCCTCGACCAGCTCTCGACCCTGATGCGCGGCGGCTACCGCCTCGGCAAGGGGGACGTCAAGACGGCCGCGCAGCTGGTCGCGCAGGACGACAACGTCGAGCTGTCCGAGTATTTTCTTCGCTCCGCCACCCGCACGTCCGGCAAGCGCCAGGTCGTTCCCAAGAGCGTCACGCAAAAGAAGTATCTCGACGCGATCGAGCAGTTCGACATCGTCTTCGGCATCGGCCCGGCCGGGACCGGCAAGACGTATCTGGCGATGGCACAGGCCGTATCGTTCCTGCTCGCCAAGCGCGTCAGCCGCATCATCCTGGCGCGACCGGCGGTCGAAGCCGGCGAGAAGCTCGGCTTCCTGCCCGGCGATCTGCAGGAGAAGGTCAATCCCTATCTGCGCCCGCTCTACGACGCGCTCTACGACATGATCGAGATGGAGCGCGCCGAGCGGCTGCTCGAGCGCGGCACCATCGAGGTCGCGCCGATCGCGTTCATGCGCGGCCGCACGCTCAACGACGCGTTCGTGATCCTCGACGAGGCGCAGAACACGACGTCGGAGCAGATGAAGATGTTCCTGACCCGCCTCGGGTTCGGTTCGAAGGCGGTCATCACCGGCGACATCACCCAGATCGATCTGCCCACCGGACGGCAGTCGGGCCTGGTCGAAGCGATGAAGGTCGTCGGCCATGTCGAGGGGATCTCATTCATCCACTTCGACGACAAGGACGTGGTGCGGCACCAGCTGGTGCAGCAGATCGTCAAGGCGTACGAATCCTACGGTGGAACCCGGCAGTAGACGCTTGCTCGTGACGGTGACCGACGGCCGCGGCCGCCCGGTCGCCGATGGCGGG
>JBKPSE010000080.1:0-12532 GCA_046765855.1 Acidobacteriota bacterium
CCCCTGAACTGGGCGAAACGCGAGCCGTGAGAACCCGAGCAACTTCTCGGGCTACGCCGGTCCAGTGTTGAGGGGCCGCAGCTTACTGGCTGCTCGACGCCCTCCCTGAGTTTTCACCCGTCGCCAGGTATAGCGCATTGAACAGCAGCGGGAACGTCGCGTGCGTTTGCGCCCGATGCTGCGGCCTGAGTCCGAACACGACGATGCGGCCGGGAGTCGTGTCCACGCTCACGACCGCGGCGCGGCCGGCCATCAGGTCTTCACCCTTCAACCAGCCCGAGGCGACCACTCCGGTGTTCGGGTAGCGCGCGATCACGCTCACCCTCTGCGACGAGAAGCCCTCCCCGACGCTGAAGAACGGGCTGTTGTTGTAGAAGCCTGTGGTTTCGGCGGGCATCCCGAGTCCGAGCGGATGCGCGGTGTCGACTTCGATATTGAGGATCGTTCCCGGCGCGAAGTGCTGGTCTCGGCTGAGCCCCGCTTTCAGGTTCTTGAGCGGAACGCCGAACCGTTCGATGGCCAGGTCGGACGCGGCGCCGAGCGTGACGAGCGTTCCTCCCTGTGCGACGAACTCCTTCAGCGCGTTGACGCCTTCATCGCCGATGCCGCCGCGGTACTCGGGCCTGACGTTCTGTCCGGCGGCCCCGTCGACGATGCCGCGGGGCGCCTGGTCGGGAAGAATAATGGCGTCGAACCGGCTGCGCAGCTTGCCGGTGCGGACGTCCGCGTTGTGCAGCGTGGTCAGATTGAACTCGTATTGTTCGAGGACCCAGCGCGTCCAGCCCTCGTCCATATTGCCGCCCGTCCACGGCGAATACATGCCGATGCGCGGCGCCTTCACCGCAATCGCGCCGGAGGGCGCCGGACCATCGGCCGTCTTGATCTGCATGCCGAGGCCGCTGGCCACAGCCTCGAGAGACGCCTTGGACCCGCCGAGCACCCAGACGCGATCGCCGCGGTTGTCGCCATCGGCCACGGATTCGAAGGCGAGACGCGCGCCGTCCTTCAACAGGCGGTTCATCGCTTTCGCGGCGTCGGGTCCGCGGTAATCGAACACGTAGCGCGGGCCGTTGCCGGTGACGCGCCCCTCGAGCGCAGGCGCGGCGTCCAGCTTCGTCAGCTTCACGGCGTCGCCGAGCGGCTTGCGTGCGACGACGTGATCGACGCCGAGCAGCATGCCGAGCGACCACGCGGTCACGTCATAGGGAGGCTCGGGAGGCGAAGAGGGAGATCGGCGAACTTCCGGATAAGTCTGTTTCTCGAGGATGTCCTTGGCATAGCGCGCGAACACCTGCGACATGGGGATCACGAACGTGCCGGCGGCATATTTCTGATCGTCCGCGTCGAACGCGGCATCCGCACGGTAGACATCGACGCCGGCCATCTGCAGCTTTTCGACCAGGTGCGCTGCTTCGTGTGGATCGTGCTGCGTCTCTACCGGAATCAGGATGGCCGCGGGATCGCCTTTCCTGCCGTTCTCGATCGTGACGCGATTGACTTCGTAAATGTGCTGCAGCAGCGCCTCGCGGCGATCCGCCACCGTCTCGAGCAGCGCCATCGTCGCGATCAGCTCGTAATCGACGATGTCGCGAAGCGTCCATCGTCCGCCCATCCAGGGACGGGGGTACTCGGTGCGCGGGTTGATGTCGGTCGGAGGCGGCAGGGTTCCGCCGTCGCCGCCGCGTCCGCGGCCGCCGGCCGCCCCGCGTCCGCCACCTTCTCCTCCCCGTGCAGCACCGGGCGCGGCCGTTGCGCTTGCCGACGCGCGCTGCTGGTCGATCGGCGCGGCGACACGCGCGCTGGCCACTTCGGTGAGGAGGCCGATCTGGTTGTGCCACCAGCCGCTCCAGGCCATCGCGCCCTGCCAGAAGTTCGTGTAGGTGGAGTTATAGATGATGCCTTCCTTGCCTGCCGCTTCGAGCGCCGCGGCCTGCGACTGCCCGAGGATTCCGTTCCACCGGTAGATCAGCGGATGCACGTTCGGATTGATCGGATCGGTCGCCGGCATCACGAAGATGCGGGCGCCGTTGCTGCCTTGCTGATGCTCGTCGAGCCACACTGCGGGGAACCAGTCATGCCACAGCAGCCGAGCCGTGTGCAGGCTCTCTTTCTGCGTGAACATGTACATGTCGCGGTTGTTGTCGTGGCCCACGTACGGGTGGTACAGGTAAGGAATCTGACTGTTCTCGAAAGGCGTGCCGAGATTCTTGTTGAACCAGTCGGTGACCATGATTTGGCCGTCGGGATTGAGACTCGGCACCAGGACGAAAATCACGTTGTCGAGAATCTTCCTGACCGCCGGCGAGTTCTCGGTCGCGAGGCGATGCACGAGCTCCGGCACCATCTGCGACGCGCCAATCTCCGTTGCGTGAATCGTCGTCGTGATCGCGACAACGGCCTTCCCCTGGCGGAAGATCTCGTCCCGCTCGGTATCCGTCGGTGCGCCGCCCTGGAAATACAGCTTCCGCTCGAGCTGCTTGTAGCGTTCGAGATTCTTCAGCGTGTCGGCGCTGGCGATTTCGAGCGCGACGAACGGATTGCCGTTGGTGGACTTGCCGAGCTCCCGATAGCGCACACGGTCCGAGCCGGCGGCAATCTGCTGGAAGTACTCGACGATCTTGTCCCAGCGCGCCAGCTTGTCGTCGGTGCCCATGCGGAACCCGAAGAACTGCTCCGGCGTCTGGATTCCCTGCTGCGCGTGCGGCGCAGCGAGCAGAACGGTTACCGCAAGAGCGGCGCTGAACAGCCGTTTATGCATGGTTGGTCCCCGGTGTCGGTGCCAGCGCGCGTTTGTGCTCGCTGTGCCGGATCAATCGATCGATACGCATCGCCAGAGCCGGAGCGACGGTCTGCGGGCCGTTGGTCAGATAGTCCTCCAGCTCGGCGTATGTGAAGCCCATCTCCGCTTCGTCGGTCTGTCCCAACCACAGGCCGGCGCTGGGCGCCTTCTCGATGATCGAATCGGGTACGCCGAGCTCGCGCGCGGCGGCCCGCACTTCACTCTTGAGCAGATTGCCAATCGGCAGCAGATCCACGCCGCCGTCGCCGTACTTGGTGAAGTATCCGATCGACAGCTCGCTGCGATTGCCGGTGCCCGCCACCATGTAGTTGAGCGTGTTGGCGACGTAATACAGCGTCGTCATCCGCAGGCGCGGCTTGACGTTCGCCATCGGCAGTTTTGCCTTGATGTCTTCGGTCGCGTGCGCCACGTCCGGAAACTGCTCTGTCGGGATGGCGCGCATTGCGTCGGCGAGCGTCCTGGTGAAGTGATCGTAAGTGGGGGCAAGATCGACGCGCAGCGTGGGAATATTGAAGTGATCGGCGAGCAGACGCGCGTCCGCCTCGTCGCGCGGATCGCTGTGGCAGGGCATGAGCACACCGGCCACGTTCACCGGCGCCGCCAGCTGACAGAGTCGAGCCACCACCGCGGAGTCGATGCCGCCGCTCAATCCGAACACGAACCCTCGCGCCGCCGACTCCGCCAGGCGCTGCCGCAGCCACTCCACGATCGAACCGGTGCTCTTGCTCATGGGCGAAAACTATATCAGGAGGAGTTTGGCGTCAGCGACGGCGAACTCGAGATCACACGCAAGAATGCGTCGACGACGCCGGGGTCGAACTGCCGTTCGCGCTGCCGATCGATCTCTGCGATCGCCTCGGCTACCGGCCAGGCCGGCTTGTACGGACGCTGCTGGGTGAGGGCATCGAACACGTCGGCAACCGTGACGATGCGTCCGGCGAGCGGAATATCAGTCTTGCGCATGCCCGCATAGCCGTCGCCGTCCCAGCGTTCGTGATGCGCGAACGCGATCTCTTCGGCGAGCCGGAGCAGCGGAAATTTGCCGCCCGACAGAATGCGGGCGCCGATCGCGGTGTGCTGCTTCACCACTTCGAATTCAGCGCGCGACAGCTTCCCCATCTTCAACAGGATGGTGTCGGGGACGCCGATCTTGCCGACGTCATGCAGCGGCGCCGCGCGTCCGATCAGCGAGACCTGCGTGTCGGGCATACCGAGCTGGCGGGCGAGCAGCGCCGACATCTGACCGACACGAAGCGTGTGCTGGCCGGTGTTGTCGTCGCGGAACTCGGCGGCGACCGCGAGCCGCTCGATGATCTCGATCTGCGCCTCGACCAGCTCGCGCGTGCGCTCGCGCACTTTGGCCTCGAGCAGCTGGTTCTGGCTCTGGATCTGCAGGTAGAGAAAACGCGTCTCGAGCAGGGTCTTGATCCGCAGCAGCAGCTCGTCCTGTTGGAAGGGCTTGCTGACGAAATCTTTGGCGCCGCGCGACAGCGCGTCGCGACGCGCCTCCGGCATGAGGTCCGCCGACAGGATCAGGATCGGCAGGTACGACGCTTCGGCGATCTCGTGCAGCTTGTCGAGCACGTCGAGGCCGCTCATGTGCGGCATGTGCAGATCGAGCAGAATCAGATCGGGCCGGTGCTGCACGTAGAGTGCGGCGGCTTCGCGCGAATCCGTCGTACTCTCGACGCGGCAGAATCCGGCCCGGGTCAGGATCCGGCGCAGGATGTCCACGTTCGCCTGCTCGTCGTCCACGATCAGGACGCGTGCGTTTCTGAAGGCGCGCGACATCACGGTTCGATGTGCGGGGTAAACACGGGCGCGGCGTTGCCGATCGCCTCGGCGGCGGGCGAGTCCGGCCACGTGAGCGGCGGGCCGGCTGTGTAGCCGGCGTGCGCGAGCCGCGCCTGGAAGAGCGACACCGCGGTCGCATACCAGGCGAGCGACAGGAAACATTCGAGCGCGATGACCAGCTCGTCGATCGTCCAGGACCTCCACGTTGGCTCGCCGCGATGAACGACGTTGCGCTCCCAGCCGAGGAGTACGCCGAGGCCGACGACGACGAACGCGGCGAACAGCACCAGCGCAGCGGGATTGCGCGCGACGAATCGGCCGCCGGCGAGCAGCGCGCCGAACGCGCTGCGCCTATCTTCGACCGCCACCCGCACCTGGGCCAGCGACAACACGAGCATCAACAGTAGCGCGGTGACGAACGCGATCTCGTGCACCCATCGGTTGGGGAAGTCGCCGCCGATCGCCAGGTGGAAGACGGCAATCAGTAGTCCGACGATGAGCGCGAGGCGCAGCATGGCGCCGAGATGCGCGCCGCAGGCGGCGAAAAAGCCGCGCGCACGGGTCGGCCGGCAACGAGCGTAGCGGTCGAGCACGCCGCCCGAGAGAAACGCCCAGAGCAGCGCGGCGCCAATCCAATGCCGGGTGTCCTCGGCCGCCCCATAGAACGAGACCAGCGCGATGATGCCGACGAGCACCGCCGGGGCCGCCGCCACGCGCCGCATTCCGTCGCCGAATGCGTGCAGCACAGTGCCGCATCCTACATCAAAGGTATAATTCGCCGTTTGCATTCATTCATATAGGAGTCCTCAATGGCAGCACGGAAAGGACCGATTCGCGTCCTGCACTACGGACTGGGTCCGATCGGCGCCGCGGTCGTGAAACAGGTCGCCCAGCGCCGCGGCTTCAAGATTGTCGGCGCGGTCGACATCGACCCGGCGAAGGCCGGCCGCGATCTCGGCGACGTTGCCGGCGCAGGCCGTCCGCTCAAGATCAAGGTATCGGCAGACGCGAAGAAGACCATTAAGTCGACCAGGCCGGACGTCGTCGTACTCTGCACGCTGTCGTCGCTGAAGAAAGTCACACCGCAGATCGAGGAGATTCTCAAGCTCAAGGTGCCAATCGTCTCGACCACGGAAGAACTTGCGTATCCGACCAGCGGCAACATGAAATACGCGCGCGCCATTCACGCGGCGGCCAGGAAAGCCAAGGTCGCGGTGCTCGGCACCGGCGTCAATCCCGGATTCACCATGGACGCGCTGCCGATCACGCTGACCGGTGTATGCGAGCGCGTCGACGGCATTCGCATCGATCGCATCCAGGACGCGCGCGTCCGCCGCCTGCCGTTCCAGCAGAAGATTGGCGCCGGTCTGACCCGCGAGCAGTTTCAGAAGAAGGTGGACGAGGCCAGCGTCCGCCATGTCGGGCTCGCCGAGTCGATATCGATGATCGCCGATGCGATGGGATGGAAACTGGATCGGATCACCGACGAGATCCAGCCGAAGATCGCCGAGACGACCGTGTCGAGCGAGTTCCTCGCCGTGGATGCCGGCTATGTCTGCGGTCTCGTCCAGGATGGGATCGGCTACCGCAACGGCCAGCCAATCATCACGCTGCACATGGAGGCGTACCTCGGCGCGCCGGAGTCGTACGACCAGGTCGAAATCATCGGCTCGCCGCACATCAAGAGCAAGATTGCCGGCGGCATTCACGGCGACGTCGCGACCGCGTCTATCACGGTGAACTCGATCCCCAAGATTCTCGAGGTCGCGCCAGGTCTGCACACGATGCGCGACATGCCGATTCCGTCGTACTACGGCGGGTAGGGGAGGGCGTCGCTCCGGCAGACGGCAGGGCAGGACGCGTAGACAAGGCCAGGCAAAGGGCAGACCGTTAGTGGAGACACACCAGGACAAGATCGCACGCGTGCGCGGCGCCTATCGCGAGGCGCACGCGCGTTTCGTCAAGCGCCTGAGCGACGCTCCGGCGGAAGCGGTCGAGCGCGCGCCCGAGAGCGGTGGCTGGTCGGCGGCGCAGATTGGCTGGCACGTCGCGACCGTGGATTCCTCGTTCGCCGGCTTGATCTCGGGGGAGATTCCCGGCGCCAGGCCGCTGGCTGAGGGGGAATCAGCCAGGCCGTGGGCCGAGATCCTGGCGGCAATTCCCGACAAGCTCGAAGCCGGCAAGCGCGTCCAACCGCCGGCGTCGCCGGGCCGCGACGAAGTGCTCGCGGCGCTGGCCAGTGCCGCGGCGAAGATCGACGCGGCGCTCGCTGCGCTTGGCGAAGAGCGCGCCGCGCGCTATGCCATCACGCATCCCGTGATCGGCACCGTCGCTCTCGCCGACGTCGGCGACTGGGCAGTCGCCCACACGATTCGGCATAACGCCCAGACCAAGCGCGTGCTCGGCGGCTAGTTGTCGCGCAGGACGGTCAGCGGATCGAGTTTCGCCGCGCGCCACGCCGGCAGCAGGCTCGCCGCAACCGAGACCAGCAGCAGCGCCGTGGCCACCACGACCAGCGTCAACGGATCGCTGGCCTTGACGCCGAATACCAGCCGATCGAGCAGACCCGCGGCCAGCAGCGCTCCCGCCGTTCCAATCGCGATGCCCAGCAGTGCCGGCTTCATCCCTTCCACCAGCACCATCCGGAGAACGTCTCCTGTCTTCGCGCCGAGCGCCGTGCGGATTCCGATCTCACGCCGGCGGCCGCGGACCAGGTACGACAGCACGCTGTAGATCCCGACCGTCGCCAGCGCGAGAGCCGCGCCGGCGAACACCTCGAGCAGCAACGCGCGAAAGCGCTCGGCGACGAGCGTTTCCTCGATCACGTCGGCCATCGAGTGGAGTCCCTGCACCGGCAGCTGCGGATCCATTTCGTGGATGGCGGCGGTGACCGCGTGCGCGATCGTGCTGGGCTCGCCGCTGGTGCGGATCGCCACCGAGGCATCGCCGAACGGCAGTTCGCGCATGTGGTAATAGACCGTCGGCGGTGCCTTCTCGGCGAGCTGCTCTTTCACGTCGCCGACGATGCCGACGACTGGAATCGTGTTGGTGCGGGAGATCAGCGGAAGCGTCGCGCGGCGGCCGACCGGATCGACGTCGCCCCACAGCAGCTTCGCCGCCGAGGCGCTGACCAGCATCGCATCGGCATCGCTGCGCTCGAAATCGCGTCCCTTCAACACCGGAATCTGCATGGTCTTGACGTAGCCGTCGCTCGCGATCCGCACCGAGACCGTCGGCTGCTCGCTGGGCTTCATCTCGGCGCGTCCTTCGATGACGAGCGGCTGCACCGAACCGCCGCCGGTGACCGGCAGGGTGTCGACGTAGCCGACGCCTTGTACGCCCGGCAGCGCGCGCAACCGATCGAGCAGCGCGTTGTAGAACGCGGTCTTGCGCGGCGGATCCGGATACCGCGCGTCCAGCACGTTCAGATCGAGCTTGAGGACGTTGTCGGGATTGAAGCCGGCGTCGACGCTGCGCAGCGCGTGGAGGCTGCGCAGCATCACCCCTGCGCCCATCAGCAACATCAGCGACAGCGCCACCTCGGCGACGATCAGCGCACGCCGGGTGAGATTGCCGGCGCCCGTCGCATCGCTGCGCCCCCCTTCCTTGAGCGTGTCGTTGAGATCGGTGCGTCCGGCGCGCAGCGCCGGCACCACGCCCGCGAGAATGCCGGTCAGGATGGACGCGCCGAACACGAACAGCAGCACGCGCACGTCGATCGACGCCTCACCCGCGCGCGGGACCTGGTTCTCGAGCAGCGTTGCCCCGGCGCTGATCACGCTCTGCGCCAGAAACAGCCCGAGCGCGCCGCCGGCGATCGCCAGCACCAGCGATTCGACGATCAGGTGCTGGAACACGCGCCGCCGCCCCGCGCCGAGCGCGGCGCGGATTGCGATCTCCTTGCGACGGTTCATCGACCGCGCCAGGATCAGATTGCCGACGTTCGCGCACGCAATCAAGAGAACCAGCGCCACCGCGGCGAGCAGCACCAACAGCGACCGCCGCACGTCGCCGACGATCAGTTCCTGCAGCGGGATCGCGGTGCCGCCCCAACCGGCGTTCTCGGAGGGATAGGCCTGCTCGAGCCGCTTCGAAATCATCTCCAGCTCCGCCTTCGCGCGTCCGAGATCGACGCCCGGCTTCAGGCGCGCGATCGCCTGGTAATTGTGGTTCTCGCGCACCGCTTTCTGCTTGTCGGTCCAGGCCAGCGGCGCCCACATCGGCACCATCGTTGCGCCCCAGGCGGCGAAGGAGAAGCGCCGCGGCATCACGCCCACGACTGTGTACGAGCCGCCGTCGAACTCCAGCGTCCGGCCGATCGCGTCGGGCGACCCGCCCATGTGGCTCCGCCAGAACGCGTCGCTGACGACGAGCACGCGCGAGCGTCCCTGCTCGTATTCCTCGGGCAGAAAGGTGCGGCCGAGCATCGGCTGCGTGCCGACGATCCTGAAGAAGTCCGGCCCGACGACCCCGGCGCGCAGCGCTTCCGCGTTGCCGCTGCCGGTCAGCGTCATCTGCCGGAAGCTATACGCGGCCATGCCCTCGAACGACTGGCTCTCACGTTGCCAGTCGAGGAAGTTCGCCGGCGAGAGCGAGAAGGTCGCCATCCCCGGGAAGGTCGATTGCGGCGGGATATGAAAGAGGCGGACGAGGCGATCCGGGTCGTCGAAGGGCAGCGGCCGCAGCAGTACTGCGTTGACGATGGTGAAGATTGCGGTGTTGGCGCCCAGGCCGAGCGCGAGAACGGCGACAACGGCGACTGCGTAGGATGGTGTGCGGACGAATACGCGCAGCGCGTGGCGGACGTCGGACAATATCGTGCGAATCAACGGGTCTCTCCCAGGTGCAGGTGCGGTTGGTGATGGGGTCCGGGGCGGCGCGATCGCGCAGCGCAGCGCCTGCCGCCAGAACCAGCGGCGCGCGGCCGGCTCGGACGCCGCCGCGCGCGCGCGGAATTCCTCTTCCAGATCTCCGAGTACGTAGTCGTGCCATGCCGGCGGCAGGCGCCAGGTCAGCATGCGCACGGCCAGTGGCGGAGGGTGATGCGTCACTTCGCGTTGAGGCGCCGTTCGAGCCCGTCGGCCATGGCCTGCAGGGCGTGATAGGCCTGGCGCAGCGCCGCGGTGCCCGCGGCCGTCAGGGCGTAGAACTTGCGCCGGCGTCCGCCGCGCTGCGCGGTTGGTTCGCCGACCCACGAGCGCAGCAGTCCTTTCGCTTCGAGGCGATCGAGCGTGGTGTAGACGGCGTTGATCGACACGTCGCGTCCGGATCGGGCGTGGATTTCCTGGCGGATGGCGGCACCGTAGGCGTCGTCGCCGAGGCGGAGCACGCCGAGCAGGACCAGCTGTTCGAAGTCGCCGAGCGAGGCGGATTTGGATTTAAACCACATTGTGGGGGATATTATCGAACGCTTGGACGGAAGTCGATGCGGAAAGGTTCGCCGGCCGAGCCCGGCCGTACCTGCGTCGACGCGCGGGTTTACGACGCGGCGCGCTGCATGCCCCAGCGCCGGCGTTTGAGAAACAGGCCTTTGCGCGAGATGCCGAGCAGCTTGGCGGCGTTCTCGTAATTGCCGTGCGCCCGATCGAGTGCGCGCACCACCATCATCCGTTCGATCGCTTCGACCGCGTCGTTCAGCGGCTGATCGAGGCGCACGCGAATCTCAGGCTCTTCGCCGGGGCGCACGCGCACCGTCTTGCGCGAGGCCTGGATCTCCGGCGACAGCAGGGCGGGGGTAATGGTGCTGTCGGCGTCGGCATAGGCGACGATGCGGCTGATTTCGTTCACCAGCTGCCGGACGTTGCCGGGCCAGGCATAGAGCACGAGGTACTCGAGCGTCTCGTCGTCCAGGGTGAGCCGTCCTTTTTTCTGTTCGTCGGCGGCGGCGCGGAGGTAATGGTCGATGAGCGGTGGAATCTCCTCGCGCCGCTCGCGCAGCGGCGGCACGCGCAGGCGGACGACGTTGAGGCGGTAGAAGAGATCTTCGCGAAAGCGTCCTTCGGCAACCATCTGCTCGAGGTCGGCGTTGGTCGCGGCGATGATGCGGACGTCGACTTTGAGCGGCTGTGATTCGCCGAGCGCATGCACCTCGCGCGTCTCGAGGAAGCGGAGCAGTTTGGGCTGCAGGTCCGGCGGGATCTCGGCGATCTCGTCGAGGAACAGCGTGCCGCCGGCGGCGGCGCGGATGACGCCTTCGAACGCCTCGTTGGCGCCGGTGAACGCGCCTTTGCGATAGCCGAACAGCTGGCTGTCGAGCAGCTCGCGCGGTACCGCGGTGCAGTTGAACGGCACGAACGGTTTGGGGGCGCGCCCGGAGGCGCGATGGATGGCGCGGGCGAGCACCTCCTTGCCGGTGCCGGTCTCGCCGGTGAGCAGGACGGTGACGTCGGAGGGGGCGATGCGCTTGGCAATCGAGAGCAGCTCGGTCATCTGCTCGGAGACCCAGAGGCCGCCGTCGGTCTCGAGCGTATCGGCGGGCCAGAGCGCGGCGCGCTGTTTTTCTTCGCGCCGATAGCGGTCGAGGGTGACTGCGGTTTCGGCGAGCTTGCGGATGGCGACGCCGGTGCAGCGGTCGTTGAGGGACGGACGCAGGTCGGCGATGACCTCCCAGGTTTCGTCGCGGTGCACGCCGCAGGTGATGCGCAGGCGCTCGCCTGGTTCTTTTGCGGCGCTGAGGGCCTCCGCCTCGCTCCATCCGGTGCTGGCGACGCAGCGGGTGCCCTGCTCGCCGCGGGCGATCAGGGCAGCGGCCGTTGCCGCGCCCGAGGTGTCGAGCAGCGCATAGGTTTCGCGGGCGAGGACGTGGGGATAACCGGCCAGTTCGATCAACGCCACCGCGTCGTCCAGAGATAGAGAACGTACCTTTTCCTGTTGGCTATGCGAGTCAAGAAGCTGGACGTTCTGCCATTCGAACTGAGCGCCTGATGCAGACAGAATTCTTTCTGCCGCTTCGTATTGATATCTTGCGCACTCGTCTCCTGATCGGACGAGCGCTACAGCCTGCAGCCTGCGACGGATGGCAACAATGCCTAAGGAAGATGCCGCGGGTTCCGGCAGATCCAAGGGAGTAGAATCGACGCTGCCGCGCGCGAGATGTATCTCTGCGACGCTTAGCTGGAACATGTATCGGAACAGATCGTTCTGTATCCGTTCTGCTTCAGTAATCCCACCGTGTGCCACTTCGAGTGCTTCGTTGAGTCTCTCCTGTTGTATCAAGGACCGAATGCGCGTATGTGTGCTGCGGAGTCGATACCATGACCCGACTCCTCGGAGCTCTTGTTGTGCCACCAGCCACAACCGTTCGGCCTCGGCGTGGTCACGATTGGCAGACGCAAGAGCCATGCGTGTATCTCTGATTGCATAGTCAAAACTCGGAGATGAATAGCCTAGTGCTTCAGCGCGCCGAAGGTTCATTTCCGCAGTTCGGTGATCACCGAGTCCTGCGCTAAAGAACGCCAGATTAGCCGCGGCGATTGCCTCACCCTTGACCCAGCCGCTGGCTGCTGCTTGTTTCGCCGCCAACTCGGCTGCCTTGTACGCGCCGTGTAAGTCTCCCTGAACGGAAAGAACAATTGCCTCTGTAAGGTTCGCGCTTGCGCGAACCCAGCTCCGCGCTTCGTCACCTAGAATCCGCGCCACATGCCTTAAATGTCGCGACGCTTGGTCAGTCGCGCCATTCCGAGCCTCAAGGCGAGCGAACGTTACATGTGCATCGGCTAATATTCGTTGATCTGCCGCTCGATGAACGGATCGGATCGTGGCCGCGCACAACGGCAAGGACGAATCGTAGGGCTCACCGCGATCGGCAGATCGCTCCAACAGTTGGAGCTGAACACGAGAAAGCAAGATCCAATCGGCGACTTCGCGGGCTGCTGCGGCAGCCCTCTCCAGCTTCTCGACGCCGCTCTCGTCTTGCCCCATTTCCAAAGCGGCTGCACC